>NZ_JBOHGB010000146.1:0-18049 GCF_050699935.1 Actinophytocola sp. | reverse complement strand
CCGCCAGTCGCCGGGTGTCGAAGAAGATCGCGCAGAACTCGTCGCGGATGCCGCCCGCGCGCCCCTCGCCGATCCAGTCGTAGTGGTCGGGCAGGTCGTGCTCGATGTCGCGCAGCTGGCGGTGCAGACCCTCCTGCGTACCGATGACCGTGGGCTGCTCCGCACGGAGCAGCTCGGCCATCACCGGACGCCGCTTGCGCCACGAGTTCGGCCCGACGGGCAGGGCGAACTTCAGGTTGAACGACATCACGTGCAGCTGGTCACCCTCGGCCGGACCGAACACCAGACGCTCACCTCCCCGATCGGCCGTCGCCGGCGGGTTCGTCAGCAGGACCGGCAGGCCCAACCCGATCGCCAACGCCGAGACCAGTACCACCGGACGCAGGACTCTACTGTGGACACGACCCGACCTGGCTCCCCCTCGAGATCCCGGCGATGTCCGGGATTCGGAGGAGCCGCGTCAGCGGATTGGGTTCGCTACGCGGCCGAGCACTATTCAAAACAGGTCTGCGGCGTGCCCGGGCGCTGCTGATCCGGAGTGTTTTGAATAGTGCTCCTCACTCACCAGATCGCGTCGGCGAACTCGGGACGGTCGATGAACGGGTTCCGGTTCTGCTGGAACTGCTCGAAGATGATGTCGTTGCGGGTCTGCTCCGCGGCGTCCGGCGGGTCCTGGGCGTGCCAGGCCAGCAGGACCGACAGCCGGCCAATGAACGGCTGGTCGTTGTTGCCCACCGAGTCGTTCGGCTCCAGGTCGGCGAAGCCGTCCTCGCCGTCGTAGCGGACGGCCATGTAGAAGATGCCGCGGGCCACGTCGCCCTTCACCGCGTCGCGCGGCTCGAACGAGTCCTCGTCGACGAAGTTGTCCGGCGCCTCGGGCACCTCCTCGCCGCCCAGGTCGAAGTCGAGGTTGCCACGGGTGGAGTTGACCCCGACCTCGCAGGGGCGCAGGTGGAACAGGTCCGTGCCGGGCCCGGGTGACGTGCCGAAGTCACCGTGGCTCTTTGCCCACGTGTGCTCGCGGTTCCACTGGTCGGCGTCGCCGCCGTTCGCGTCCTCCGGCATCGACGCGCCGCTGTAGATCATCAGCACGTTGGCGGGGCTGGCCGGATCCTCGTCGGTGACCTTCAGCGCGTCCCACACCTCGTCGTAGGTCAGGTGGGCGCCGTTGCCGATGATGCCGTGCAGCGCGGCGTGCAGCTCCGGGCCGGTCTTGCCCTCGGCCGCGTCGTAGTAGCCGGGCGGGATCTCGGCCGGCAGCCGGATGTCCGGCGCCGAGGCGGACATCGCGAGCGGCGGGACCGCGACTCCGACGACGGCGAGCAGCACGCCCGCGGCGGTCAGCACGGAGGCCTTCGATAACGCACGCATCGTTGCTCCAGGGGGGACCGGCGACGATCATCGTTACGAAAACACTGACACGCCAATGTGTTCGGCAGACACCCACGAAAGTCGGGTTTGACCGTCATCGCGCGGACGCGTTCAATGCACGGGGTTTCCCGAGGAAGATCTGGAGGCGGCGATGGAGCTGAGCCGGCGGGACGCGCTGCGCATGGGGACTTTCGGTGCCGTCGCGGCGGCCGGGGTGGTGGGTGTGGGAAACGCCTGGGCGGCGGATCCAAGACGTGGAGCCGAACACGGGACCGCTACGACGCTGGACCGCACGCTGCTGCTCGGACCGCCGGGTGCCGGTGGCTACCGGCCGATCGTGCCCGGCCCCGGCGAGCCCCACCTCGTGCGCGACGAGCTCACGCCCGGCCGGCGCGCGAAGACCCACCGCCGCCGCCCGATGGTCGCGTTCGGCCACCTCACCGACATCCACGTGGTCGACTCGCAGTCACCGGCCCGGGTGGAGTTCCTCGACCGGTACAACGACCCCGACTCGCCGCTCGTGGGCCTGCTGCCGTTCAGCTCCGCCTACCGCGCGCACGAGTTCCTGTCCGCGCACATCAGCGAGTCGATGGTGCGCGCGATGAACCTGGTCCACCGCGGGCCGGCGACCGGCCGCCCGCTGTCGTTCACCATCGCCACCGGCGACAACGTGGACAACACGCAGTACAACGAGCTGCGCTGGTACATCGACCTGCTCGACGGCCGACGGGTGCGGCCGGACTCCGGTGACCTGTCGCGCTACGAGGGCGTCGCGGACCAGGCGAGCTACGACGTGCGCTACTGGCACCCGGACGGCACCCCGCCCGGGCAACGGGACGACCGGCCGCGCGCCACGTACGGCTTCCCCACCGTGCCCGGTCTGCTCGACGCGGCACGCCGCCCGTTCCGCGCCACCGGGCTGGACACGCCGTGGCTGACCGCGTACGGCAACCACGACGGTCTGGTCCAGGGGAACCTGCCGCCGATCCCGGAGCTGGCGCCGCTGGCCGTCGGGAACCGCAAGATCATCGACCTGCCGCCCGGGACCGACGTCGTCCAGCTCGCGCTCCAGCTGCAGGCGCTCGACCCGCGGGGCCTGGCCACGCTGCTCGCCGGCCCCGCGCGCACGGTCAGCCCGGACCCGAACCGGCGCTTCGTCGGCCGGCCGGAGACCATCCGCGAGCACTTCGACACCAGCTCCCGGCCGCGCGGGCACGGGTTCGGCCGGTGGAACCTCGAGACCGGCAACGCCTACTACGCGTTCGACCGCGGCCCGGTACGCGGCATCGTGCTCGACACCGTCAACCCCAACGGCGGCGCCGAGGGCTCGATCGACACCGGGCAGCTCGCCTGGCTGGAGCGAGAGCTCGTCGCGGGCAGCAGCCGGTACACCGACGCGAGCGGCAAGCAGGTGTCCCGCCACGGCCGGGACCGGATCTTCGTGCTGTTCAGCCACCACACGATCGGGACGATGACGAACCTCAACGGCACGGACCGGGTCGACGGGAACGCGGTGCGCGCCCTGCTCCTGCGGTTCCCGAACGTCGTGCTGTGGGTCAACGGCCACACGCACCGCAACACGGTGCTCCCGCACCGCGCTCCCGCCGGCGGAGGGTTCTGGGAGGTCAACACGGCGGCGCACATCGACTGGCCGCAGCAGTCCCGGGTGATCGAGCTGGTGGACAACCAGGACGGCACGCTGTCCATCTTCGGCACGATCGTGGACATGGCCGCCCCGGAGTCCAACCACGGCCGGCTGGACGGCCCCACCGCGCTGGCGTCCCTGGCCCGGGAGCTCTCCGGCAACGACTGGCAGTCCCGGGACCGCCCGGTCCCGGGAGAGGACGGCCGCCGCGGCAAGGTCGAGGACCGCAACGTCGAGCTGCTGGTGCAGTCCCCGTTCCGCGTCACCGCAGGCCAAGACCTGGCCACGGCAAGCGCAACGGGCTAGCGACAGTGGATCACCGTGCGAGGTCTCGCGCCGACCAACGCAACCTCAGGGGACCGTGACGCCACCCAGCCGCAAGTACGTGGCTATCCGCAGCGTTCGCCGGAACCGCAACCAACACTCTGAACTCCGGGGAGGCGGACAGTCCGGGCCACCGACACCACGTCACCGTCGTGGCGGGCGCTCGCGGTGAGGTCCGGCGGGCGCGAGCGGAAGCCGGGAACGCCGGTCAGGCCACGGGTCTCGTCCATCGCGGTCAGCCGGGTCGCTCGCGTGTGGACGGTGAGCTCCACGCCGTCCGGCGGCGGATCCCGGAAGCGGATCTCCCCCGGCCAGCTCGCCTCGCGCGTGCCCGCCACGTCGACGGTGACCGGGTTCTCGCCCTCGACGGTCACCCGCGTGACCGGGGCGTCCAACCGCAGGGTCAGCGCCGGCGCGTCGCGGCGGGACGCCACCCACAACGTCACCGTGTCGTCCGTGCGGGAGCGGACCTCCACAGCCGGGCCGTCGAGGTCGAGGACCGGCGCCGGGCCCGTCCACAGCTCGCCGCGCGCGAAGCCGGGTGGCAGGCCCTCGGTCGACCGGTCGCGCACGTAGCCGCCGGTCCACGCCGTCGGCTCCCGCTCCGCGCTCACCCACGACGCCCGGCTCGCACCGGCGTCGAGCACGTACGCGAGGTGGCTCGACGCCGGATGTTCCGAGTCCGGCCGGTCCACCACGAGCCCCGCACCGGTCAGCGCCACCGCGAGCACCAGCACGGCGGCCGGCACGAGAGCCGCCGTGCCGCGGCGCGGGCCGCGCGCCGGCAGGAGCAGCTCGACCACCGGCAGGCCGAGCAGTCCGAACAGGACGGTGAACAGCGAGCCGGCGCCGCCCAGCTCGAGCCCCACCGCGACGAAGCTCATGTACCCGAAGTACGGCAGCAGTGCGCTGCCCACCACGAGTCCGAGCGCCGCCACCCCGACCGACCACAGTGGACGGTTCAGCAGCAGTGCGCCGACGAACCCGAGGGCCGCGAACAAGGCCGGCATCGTGAACAGGAACGACATGCCCGGCGCGAACACCGCACAGACCACGCCGAGCAGCGCCGGCCACGCGAGCCCGCCGGCCGCCAGCGCGGCGGGCCCGAGCCGGCGGCGCAGCAGCAGGTACCACCCGAGCAGCGCGAGAACCCCGAGCAGGATCAGCGCCGCGTGGTAGGCCACCGGCCGGTGCAGCAGCCCGCCCGTGCTGTCGTACGCGGGCCGCAGCCACACCAGTACGGTCCAGAACAGCTGGCCGAGCCCGAACGACACGGCGAGCGGCACGAGCGCGGACGCGGCACCGAGCAGCACCCGCGGCACGGTCACCAGGCCGCGCCGGCGGGCGAGCCAGGTCAGCAGCGCCACCAGCAGCACGGCCAGCACCGCGAGCGGCCAGACGGCCCCGTTCGGGTAGCTCACCGTCAGGCCGAGCACGCGGAAGTAGGTGTCGTCGTGGTCCGCGGCGAGCGTGCCCAGGTCCGCGGCGCCGAGCGCGCGGGCGAGCGCGAGCATGTTCTCGCCGTGGTGCTGCAGGCTCCCGCGGTCGAGGTTGGCGATCGAGTCGGCGGCGGTGTGGTAGCGGGCGGCGCCCTCGATGTAGGCGAAGTTCAACCCGCGCAACCCGCCCGCCATGAACGGGGTGAAGTCCGTGTTGTTCGGCAGCAGCCGGTACACCTCGACCATCGACGAGTCGCCACGCGGGTGCGGCACGGCGTCCGTGAACGCGCCGACCAGGCCCGCATTGTCCCGGGACGTCTCGAACATCAGCGACGGCCCGCCGACCCCGCGCGCCTCGAAGTTGAGCACCACCGCCCCGCGGCGGCCGAGCGGGTGCTCGCGGACGAACGCGTCCGCGCCGAGGAGCCCGTCCTCCTCGCCGTCGGTGATCAGCAGCACGATGTCGTTGCGCGGGCGGTCTCCGGTACGCAGCGCGCGGACCGTCTCGAGCATGGCCGCCACGGCCGCACCGTCGTCCGAGGCGCCCGGGCCCATGCCCACCGAGTCGTGGTGCGCGGCGAGCATCACGGTGCCGGTCGGGTCGGCACCCGGCAGCGTGGCGACGATGTTGTCGACCCGGCCGAACGCCGCGACCCCGTCGTCCGCGTAGGCGCCGACCGCGCGCTGGACCTCCACCTCGAGCCCGGCCGACCGGAGCTCGCCGGCCAGGTAGTCCTCGGTGCGGTCGTTGGCCGCGCTGCCCAGCGGCCGCGGCTCACGGGCGAACCGGGCCAGGTGGTCGAGTGCCCGCCCGGCACTGAACTCCCCGGCCGGTGCGGACTCCGGCGCGGGCTCGCCAACCCGCTCCGCGAACGCGTGCGCCGCCGTCGCCACCGCCAGCACCAGGAGCACGAGCAGACCCGCGAGCACCCGCCGCGGCGAGTCGATCAACGTCGTCACGCCGTGACAATAGGCCCTGCCGGGGTGGCCCGGGCGTTTGACGAAGGCCGTTCAGGGTACGAATCAGGGATCTCACCAGCGTCGCGCGGAACGTGGACGAACCGCGCACCTGCCAACCCCGGGCCGCAGTTCGTCCTCTACCTGGTGCTGTGGCTGGTGATGCCGAAGCGCTCCTGACGCGCGCCGGCATGCGGGCAACGCCACGGCGGTCCGCGCGTCCAAGTTGTCGTGGACCTGTACGACTGGACGCCCCGGGCGATCGTGTTCGACTGCGACGGTCTGCTCATGGACACCGAGCCATGCTGGTCGCTCGCCGAGGCGGAGCTGTTCGCGCGGCGCGGGCTGACGTTCGGCGCGGCGGAGAAGGCACTGGTCATCGGACGTTCGCTCGCGGCCGCGACCGGGACACTGGCGGAGCTGTTCGGCGAGCCGGGCAACGCGGCCGGGATCGCGGACGAGCTGATGGCACTCGTCACCGAGGTCGTGTCGGCCAAGGCCGAGGCGATGCCGGGCGCGCACGAGCTGGTCGAGCTCGCCGCCGCCCGCGTACCGGTCGCCGTCGCCAGCAACTCGCCGCGTGCCCTGATGGACGCTGCCCTCGCCCGCGGCGGCCTCGCGGACGCCTTCCCGGTCAGCCTCGCCGCCGACGAGGTCGCGCGTCCCAAGCCGGCGCCGGACCTCTACCGCACCGCGTGCGAGCGCCTGGCGGTCCAGCCGGGCACCGCGCTCGCGTTCGAGGACTCGATGACGGGCCTTGCCTCCGCACGGGCGGCGGGGCTGCCCGTGGTCGGGGTGCCCACGCTGCCCACCGGGGACTTCCCCGCGGATGTCGTGGTCTCGTCCCTGCGCGACGAGCGCCTGCTCACCTGGCTCGGAGGATGGCCGCTCCGGACGCCGCGGTAGGTACGAGCGGCGCTACCCGGCCGGCCCGTCCACTGTGGATGATGCGGGTCAGAATCCGTAGACACCGCGGCCGGGTGCCGGTGGGTGGCTGCCGGCCGGCGGGCGGGGCCGGCGCGGGCGCGCGCTCGGGTAGGCGGCCGGTACGCGGACCTGCCGCCACGACACGGAGAGCTCGGCACCGTACTGGCGAATCGCGGCGCGGGCCGGGCCGCGCCGATCGCCGACGAAGCAGGCCAGCGCGATCATGCTGACCGCGAGCCACACGTTCAGCCAGTCGTCGACCGTGGTGAGTGAGACCGGCGCGGCGCCCTCGGTGCGGACCACGGCGCCGCCGTAGTGCCACAGGAAGAACACGACGCCGCCGGTGATGAGAAAGGTCCGCCCGCCGCGGGGGCTGCGCGCCGCGGCCAGCCCGGCGAGACCGAGTGCGAGATGGACGGCGTCGTCGGGCGCGGTGAGCGCGGAGGAGGACCCCAGCCCGAGAACGCCCGCGACGACGAACAGCGCGGCGATCACCTCGACCGCGAGCCGACCCGGATTCCAACGTGCCATGCGGTGATGATCCACTATGTGCGGCCGTTCCGCCGGAGAAACGCCGGATCTCGCCGAAATCGGTCGGTTACTGACCGTGTGGGGCGTCTCACCCGCACCAGCTGATGGTGGTGTGCCACGATTCCTATGTCGAAAGGAATCCATGAGCGCATCGGGAACCATCGCCGTCGACCGGGTGGTAGACCGGTTGGTTGACGCAGACCACTACCCCCTGTCCGATCCGGACGGCCCCGCATGGCGGGAGATCGTCACCCGCACTCGCGCCGCACTGGACGAGCTCGGCTGCTGCGTCCTCCCCGACTTCATCCGGCCGTCGCTGCGCGCGGAGCTCGAGCACGAGTGCGCGCGGATCGCCCCGCTGGCGCACACGAAGGTCGAGCGGGTCAACGCGTACAACATCGCGCTCGGCACGCCGCTGCCCGACGGGCATCCCGGCCGCGTGATCATGGAGCGTGGCAACGCCTTCGTGGCTCGCGACCACATCCCGGCGTCCTCGATCATCCACCGGCTCTACACCAGCCCGCTGTTCCAGCGCTTCGTCGCCGACTGCTTCGCGCTGCCCGCGCTCCACGAGCTCGCCGACCCGCTGTCGGGCCTGTGCCTCAACGTGATCGCGCCGGGCCGTGCGCACCCGTGGCACTTCGACACCAACGAGTTCACGGTCAGCATGCTCACCCGGCCAGCCGACGACGGCGGAGTCTTCGAGTACTGCCCGAGCATCCGCTCCGCCGAGGCCGAGAACTTCGACGACGTCGCCGCGGTCCTCGCCGGCCGGGGCGGGCACCGCGTCCGCCGGCTCGAGCCGCGGCCCGGCGACCTGCAGCTGTTCCGCGGGCGCTTTTCACTGCACCGGGTCAGCACCGTGCGCGGCGGGAATGCCCGGCACGCGGCGATCTTCGCCTACAGCCAGCGCCCCGGCGTGGTCGGCAGCGCCGAGCGGACCCGGCAGCTCTTCGGCCGGCTCCTGCCTGACCACCTCGCCGCGGACGCCGTCCGGGGCGACCTCCTGCTCGACTAGACGGAAGGCGGGCCAGTGCCCTTCGACTCGACCGGCAAGATCTCCTTCGACCACATCTACACCGAACCCGATCCCCGTCCCTACCTCCGCACGCTGGGCGCGCTGGACTACCACCTGCCCCAGCTCGCCAAGCCGTACTTCGCCAAGCTGATCGACGAGCGCCGGTCGCCGACCGTGCTCGACGTGGGGTGCTCCTACGGCGTCAACGCCGCGCTGTACCGGTGTGACACGACCATGGACGACCTCTCCGCGCACTACGCGAGCGAGGAGGCCACCCAGCTCGACCGGGCCGCGCTGATCGAGCGGGACCGGGCGCTCGTGCGCGCCCCCGCGAGCCGTGCGGCCCGGTTCGTCGGGCTGGACGTGGCGGCGCCCGCGCTGGAGTACGCGCGGGCGGCCGGGTTCCTCGACGAGGCGGTGCACGCCGACCTGGAGCACGACGAGCCGACCGAGCGGCAGGCGGCCGTGCTGGCGGAGGCGGACCTGGTGATCTCGACCGGCTGCATCGGCTACGTCACCGAGCGGACCATCGGCCGCATCGCCGAGCTGCCCGGTGGACGGCGTCCCGCGATGGCGCACTTCGTGCTGCGGATGTTCTCCTACGAGCCGGTCGCCGACCGCCTGGCCGGCCTCGGCTACGAGACCGTCGGCGTCGCCGGCGTTTTCCGGCAGCGCCGGTTCGCCTCCGCACGCGAGCGGGAACAGATCCTGGACACGCTGCGCGCCGCCGGTGTGGAGCCGCACGAACTGGAGACCGAGGGCTGGCTGTGCGCCCAGCTCTACCTCTCCCGGACCGCCGAGAACAGCGCCGACAACCGAGGGTGACCGTGACCGAGAGCCCCCGCACGTTCGGCGACGAGGACCGGCTCCCCCGGGTGCCCGTACCGACCCTGGCCGACACCTGCCGGCGATTCCTCGAATGGTCCGCGCCCCTGCTCACCGACGAGCAGCGGGCCCGGACGGAGAAGGCCGTGGCGGAGTTCCTCGCACCGGACAGTCCCGCGCACGAGCCGCAGGCGGCGCTGGAGCGCTTCGACGCGGAGCCGGGCGTGGCCAGCTGGCTGGACCGCTTCTGGCCCTACCGCTATCTCGGCCGCCGCGACCGCATCGCGCTCAACGCAAACTTCTTCTTCCTGTTCCACGACTCCGGCGCGGACCAGGTGAGCCGGGCGGCCGGGCTCGTCGCCACGGCCGTCGACTACAAGCTGCGGCTCGACGGCGAGGAGATCCCACCGGTCGTCCAGCGCGGGCGCCCGCTGTCCATGGTGCAGAACAAGTTCCTGTTCTCCACCACCCGCATCCCCGGTGCCGCGCAGGACACCGTCCGCGCGCCCTACAGCGACGAGCACCCGGGGCCCGCGACGGCACGGCACATCGTGGTCTTCCACCGGAGCACGCCGTTCCGGCTCGACGTGCTCGACCCGGACGGCCGGCCCTACGACCGCACGGACCTCGCCGCGGCGCTGCGGTCGCTGATGAGCACCGGACCCAGGTTGGACGATCCGCGCACCGCCACCGGACACCTCACCACCATGGCCCGCGCCGACTGGGCGGCGTCGCGGCGGGCCCTGCTCGACGCGGCGCCGGGCAACGCGACGGCGCTCGAGGAGATCGAGACCGCGCTGTTCTGCCTGTGCCTCGAGGACCTCTCCCCCGCCGGCCAGCAGGAGGCGTGCGACCAGCTGCTCCACGGCGACAGCGGCAACCGGTGGTTCGACAAGTCGTTCTCGCTCGTCGTGTTCGCCGACGGCAGCGCGGGGATCAACGTCGAGCACTGCGGGCTGGACGGGACCACGATCCTCAGCTTCGTCGACACCATGCTCGGCTCGCCACTCACCCGGCCGACGACCCGCGGGCTGCCCGAGGTCACCCCCATCGTGTTCACGCTGGACGACACGCTGCGACGGACGACCCGTGCCGCGGCCGAGTCCTTCGCCGCCTTCGCGGCCGCGACCGCGACGTCCACACTGTCCTTCGTGGACTTCGGCGCGGGCCGGGCGAAGGAGCTCGGCATGTCGCCGGACGCGTTCGTGCAACTGGCCTACCAGCTCGCGCTCCGCCGTGCCAAGGGGATGACCGGCGCCACCTACGAGTCGATCGCCACCCGCCAGTACCGGCACGGCCGCACCGAGGCGATGCGCGTCGTCACCCCCGAGGTGCTGCGGTTCGTGTCCACAATGGAGGATACGGTGGCCGGCCCGGCGGAGCGCCTCGCCGCGTTCCGGGACGCCGCGAGCAAGCACGTGGCGCGCGCGAAGGAGTGTCAGGCCGGCGACGCGCCGGAGCAGCACCTGTGGGAGCTGGCGCTGATCGCGAAGCGGGCCGGCACCGCCGAGCCACCCGCGCTGTACGAGAGCCCCGGCTGGCTCGTCATGCGCGACGACTACCTCAGCACCAGCTCGGCGCCGTCGGAGAACATCCAGTTCTTCGGGTTCGGCTCCACGAGCCCCCAGTGCATCGGCGTCGCGTACGTGCTGCTGCCCGACCGCCTGAACGTCTACCTGAGCACCCCGGCGACGGTGGCCGACCAGATGCACACCTTCGCCCGCGAGCTGGCCTCGGCCATCCGCGAGCTGGAGGACCTGCTGGCCAACGCTCCGGCCGACTAATCGGTGCGGCGGAGCTCGAGGTAGACGGCGAACCCCAGCGCGACGAGGTAGCCGACCACCGCCAGCGGCAGGCCGAACCACACCATGAGCCCGGCCCCGATGTTGGCGCCGATGGTCTCGGCGGTGACCACGCGCAGGGTGAGCCCGACGAGC
The DNA here is from genome assembly GCF_050699935.1 of Actinophytocola sp. Classification (NCBI taxonomy): domain Bacteria; kingdom Bacillati; phylum Actinomycetota; class Actinomycetes; order Pseudonocardiales; family Pseudonocardiaceae; genus Actinophytocola; species Actinophytocola sp. The sequence continues at coordinate 7,075 of NZ_JBOHGB010000146.1, read as the reverse complement.
ACGCTCCCCCACGCCGCCGCGGACAGCACGACCCACCACCGGCGGTCGGCGCGGCCGTGGCGGATGGCCCGGATCATCGGCGGCAGCACCAGGACGACGACTCCGAGCGCCAGGAAACCCAGCAGCAGCTCCAGGATCCGGTCGGGCTCGGACGAGAACCAGGCTCCGGACGTGTCGCCGGGCAGCAGGCCCCACAGGGCAACCGGCAGGGCGACGGTCAGCCCCAGCACCGCCAGGGGAAACCACGGTGGCCGCCTCGCGGGCCGACGTTCGGGCATGGCGTGACCGTACGCCTCGGGGTCGTGGCGGCCGCCACCGCGCTCTTGACTGACCGGTCAACTCGCGGATACGTTCGGCGGCATGCAGACACGTGACCGGATCGTCCGGTCCGCCGCCAAGCTCTTCCTCACCCGCAGCTACGAGTCCGTCGGCGTCACGGATCTCTGCGACGTGGCCGACGTGCGGAAGGGCAGCTTCTACCACTTCTTCCCGTCCAAGGCGGACGTGGCGAAGGCGGTCGTCGACCTGCATGCCGGCGAGCTGGAGCGACTGCTCGCCGAGGACGGCGACGACGGGCCGGCCGCGCGGCTGTTCGCGGTGGCCGACGCCGTGACGGTCATCCAGACCGGCTTCGAGCGGCGGTTCGGCCGGATCGTGGGGTGCCCGTTCGGCAACCTCGCCGCCGAACTGTCCACAACGGACGACGGGCTGCGCGAGCACGTCGCCGGGGTGTTCGCCCGCTGGGAGGCGTGGCTGGCACGGGCGTGCCGGGACGCCGCCGCGCACGGTGTGCTCCGCGACGGCGTGGAGCCGGACCGGCTCGCCCACATGATCCTTGCCCAGATCCAGGGCCTGATCCTGCTCGCGAAGGTCTCTGGCGGCCAGGCGGCCGACATCAGCACGGGCCTGCGCGCGCTCATCGCGGCCAACCTCAAGGAGGGCACATGAACGTCGACTTCCACTTCGACCCGATGTGCCCGTTCGCGTACCAGACCTCGCGGTGGATCCGGCACGTCCGCGCCGAGCTGGGCGTGACCGTCCACTGGAGATTCTTCAGCCTCGAGGAGGTGAACCGGTTCGAGGGCAAGAAGCACCCGTGGGAGCGGGCGTGGTCCTACGGCTGGTCCCTGATGCGGATCGGCGCGCTGCTGCGCCGACGGGACATGGCCCTGCTCGACTCCTGGTACGCGACCGTGGGCCGGGAGCTGCACGAGCGGGGCGGCAAGCCGCATGACCCCGAGGTCGCCCGGCGGCTGCTGGCCGAGCTCGGGCTCGCACCGGAACTGCTCGACGAGGCGCTCGCCGACGACACCACGCACGACGAGGTCCGGGCCGACCACCAGCGGGTGGTCGACGCGGGCGGGTTCGGGGTGCCGACGCTGTTCTTCCCGGACGGGCAGTGCCTGTTCGGCCCGGTGCTCGTCGACCCGCCGGCCGGCCGGGACGCGGTGCGGCTCTGGCACGTGGTCGCCGGCATGGCCGAGTTCCCCCACGTCTACGAGCTCCAGCGGCCCAAGGCACCGGCCGACCAGGCGCTGATCGCCGAGCGCCTGCGGCCCTACCTGCGTGGCCGGGACTGGGTCAGCGTCGACCGTGGACAGGTCATCGACCTCGGGAGTCCGTCATGATCGACAAGAACGTCGTCGTCCCCGCGCTGGTGGCCGAGTGGTCGGCCCTCGACGAGCTGCTCTCCGCGCTGGACTCGCCGCGGTGGGCCGTGCCGACCGCCCTGCCGGGCTGGTCGGTGCAGGACAACGTCTCGCACATCGTCGGCACCGAGTGCGCGCTCGCCGGCCAGGCCCCGCCGCCGTGCGCGGCCGACGTACGCGGCTTTTCCCATGTGCACAACGACATCGGCGTGGTGAACGAGCTGTGGGTAGAGGGGCTGCGGCAGGAGAGCCCGGCCCGGGTGCTCGAGCGGTTCCGCGAGATCACCGCGAGCCGGCGCGCGACCCTGGAAGCCATGACGCAGGCCGACTTCGACGCTCCCTCGTGGACACCCGCGGGCCAGCGGACCTACGGCCGGTTCATGCGGATCCGGCTGTTCGACTGCTGGATGCACGAGCAGGACATCCGCGAGGCGCTGGGCATCCCCGGCAACGACAGCGGGCCGTGCGCGCAGGGCGCACTGTCCGAAGTGGTCGACGCGCTCGGCTACCTCGTCGGGAAGCGCGCCGGTGCTCCGAACGGCGCGAGCGTCACGTTCGAGCTGACCGGGCCGGCGCACGCCACGTGGCACGTCGCGGTCGACGGCCGCGCCGCGGTGGTCGATGCGCTGCCGGGTTCCGCCACGACCACCGTGCGGCTCTCGTCGAACCTGTTCGCCCGGCTGGCCGGCGGCCGCGTGCTGGTGGCGGACCGGATCGGCGAGGTCACCGTCGAGGGCGACACCGACCTCGGCACTCGGGTCGTGCACGCCCTGCCGTTCACGATCTAGCGCGGTGGCCACCGCACTTGTTTCCGTGTCGATCCGGCGGTCGGCCGTTCGTGTAGGGGGCATGAACGAGACACGAACGCTGCTCACCGGACGCGGGCTGGTGGAGTCGCCGCGCTGGCACGGCGACCGGCTGTACTTCTCGGACTGGTCCGCGGGCGAGGTGGTCGCGGTCGGGCTCGACGGCCGCGACGAGGTGGTCGCCCGGGTGAGGTCCCTGCCGCTGTGCACGGCGTGGCTGCCCGACGGCCGGCTGCTGATCGTCGACTCGGCGAGCGGCCTACTGTTGCGCCGGGAGCCGGACGGCGCGCTGGTCACCCACGCGGACCTCGGCCGGTTCGGCTGGAACGACATCGCCGTGGACGGCCGCGGCAACGCCTACGTCAACCGCATCGGGTTCGACCCCATGGCCGGCGAGGACGTCCGGCCGGGCTTCGTGCACCTGGTCACCCCGGACTGCTCGGTGCGCGAGGTCGCCGGCGACATCGCCTTCCCCAACGGGATGGCGGTGACCCCGGACGACGCCACCCTGATCGTCGCGGACTCCTACCGGCACGCGCTCGTGGCGTTCGACATCGGGCCGGACGGCGGGCTGTCGAACAGGCGCGTCTGGGCGGACCTCGGCGACGGCGCGCCGGACGGCATCTGCGTGGACGCGGAGAACGCCGTCTGGTACGCAGACGTGCCGAACGAGCGCTGCGTGCGGGTAGCCGAGGGCGGCCGGGTGCTGCGCACGGTCGACCTGGACCGTGGCGGGTTCGCCTGCGCTCTCGGCGGTCCCGACGGGACGACGCTGTTCGTCGTGGCGGCGACGTGGCGGGGCATGACCGGGGAGGAGCTGGTGGCACCCGGGTCCGGCCAGGTGCTCGCCGTCGACGTGGACGTCCCCGCGGCCGGCCTGCCGTGACGGATCACCCGCTGGCGGTGCCGGTCGAGAGTGCCGTGACCGGATAGGGTTGCGCCATGACGCCGGACGACGTCGATCGGGTCGCTCTGGGGTTGCCCGAGGCGGTGCTCGACCACGCCTTCGGGCCGGAGACCAACGTGTACAAGGTGGCCGGCAAGGTCTTCGGGATCATGCAGCCGGCCGGCGACCCGCCGCAGGTGACGCTCAAGTGCGAGCCCGCGCTCGCGCTGGAGCTGCGTGCCCAGTTCCCCGCCGTGATCCCCGGGTACCACGCGAACAAGCGGCACTGGAACACCGTGGTGCTCGACGGCACCGTGCCGGCCGACGAGGTTCGCGAGATGGTCGAGCATTCCTACGACCGAGTCGTCGCGACGCTGCCGAAGGCGGTGCGGGTACGGCTGGACAGGTAGCCGGTCAGCTCCCCTTCGGGCGGCGCAACCACGCGGTCGTGCCGGGCAGGTACATACACACCAAGGCGACGAGGACCAGAACCGCATACGCCAGCAGTCCCGCGATCACCGGGTTACGCAGGTCGCCGAGCATCGGGTCGGTGAGCGCGGAGATCACGAACGCGGCGTAGGCCACGCCGAGCACCGCGACGAGGGTGAGGATCACCCGGGCCCAGCCGCGGGCCGCGCGCATCGCGCCGGCGAGGGTCAGCCCCAGCAGGCCCAGCAGCACGCCGGCACCGATCACGATCAGGACGGACACGGACGCCACCCGATCGATCGTGGCCTGCGTGGCGCCCGCGTCGCCGTCGCGGGCGAGGCGCGCGAACTCGGCGCGCATGGGGTCGATCTTGGTCGACGCCAGCCCGGCGACCGCGCCGAGGAGCAGGCCGGCGACCAGCCAGCACCAGAAGGACAGCGAGATGGCTCGCGGCCGCGGCAGGTCCTCGAGCCTGGCCATCGGCGGCATCGACAGGCGCGCCGTGCTCGGTCGCGGCGGCGGAGCGTCGAACTCGCTCATCACGCGCCATCACCCGCGGGAATTTCGGCCTCCGACTCAGGCGGTTGCTCCGCCGAGCTGTCAGGCGGAGGGGGCTCCTCGGTCGTGGTCGTGGTCGTCTCTGGCGGAGGCGGTTCCGTTGTCGTGGTTGTTGTTTCCTCTGGTGGTGGGGACTCCTCTTCGGAGGTCGTACCGGGGTCCTGACTCGCCGGATTCCCAGTGGGGATGGTGGGACTGTCGTCGCCGCCGGTGGGTGGGGCGGGTGGTGGCTTGGCGCCGTCGACGAGCGCGTCGCGGTTCTTGGCGGTCGTCGGCTTCGGGGCCAGTGCGGCCGCGCTCGCCTCGGCGGGTTCGGCGTCGGAGCGGGTGGGGCCGGGCGGGGTCGTCTCGGTGTACGGCTCGCCGGTCCACGGGTCGTCGCCGTCCTTCGGCGTGACCGAACCCGAACCGCCGGTCGCCGGTGCGGCGATGTCGTCCCCCGTCTGCGCGTCACCGCTGGGCAGCACGTCCGTACCCACTATGCCGGTCCACACGACCAGCAGCGCGATCACGCCCGCCGCCACCCCGACGAGCATCGGCATCACCCGGCGCGGCGAAGGAGCCTCCTCCTCCTCGTCCGGCGACTCCTCCAGCAGCGCCGCCGGCTCGCGGACCGCGGTGCCGGCCTGCCGCGCCGAGACGCTGCGCGCGGCGCCGATCGCGACGACCGCCTTCGGATCGGTGTCGACCGTGACGGGCAGGTCGAGCTCGACCCCGACCCGTTGCGCGACAAGGGGAATCCGGGACGAGCCGCCGACCAGCAGCACCGCGGACAGGTCGGCCGCGCGCAGGCCGGCCGAGCTGGTCGCACGCCGCATGGCGTCGATGGTCTCGTCGATCGCCGGGGCGATCAGCTGTTCGAACTCCCCGCGCACCATGCGTACGTGGGTGTTCACGCCCGGCAGCATCACCGGGATCGTGACCTCGGTGTCGGACGAGAGCGCCTTCTTCGCCTCGGTGCACTCCCGGCGCAGTGTCGCCGCGGCGGTGATCATCATCGGGTCGGCGAAGTCGAGTCCCGCCCACACCGGGCCGAGGTGTGCGCGCACCTGCTCGAACACGGCCTCGTCGAAGTCGACCCCGCCGAGCGAGTCGATCCCCTCCGGGCGGCCGGCGAGCTCGAACCCGCCGCTGTCGAGCTGGCGAACGATCGCGGCGTCGAACGTCCCGCCGCCCAGGTCGTAGACACCGATGGCGGCCCCGGGCTCGACGTGCTGGGAGGCGGCGTAGGCGACGGCCGCCGCCTCCGGCTCGGTCACCAGCGTGACCTCGCAGTCCTCCCCGCCCACGCCCGCGAACATGAGGGCGTCGGACAGCAGCGTGCGCTTGTGCGGACCCCACGACGCCGGGTAGGTCACTCCGATGCCCGCCGGCGGCGCGCCCTCCCGCTCGGTAACCCGGTCGACCACCCAGCGGATGACTCGGGCGGCGAGCGTGTGCGCGCCGATGGGCTGCCCGGAGACGAGCACCGGGGTCTGGTCCCCGATGCGGCGCTTGACCTCGCGCACGACGCGGTCCGGATCGGTCACCGCGCGGCGAACCGCGGCGTCACCCACCACGAGCGCGCCGTCCGGCGCCACGAACACGACCGACGCGGTCGACGTCCCGTTCTCCCCCAACGGGACGAGTTCGACCGTTCGCTCACCGTCACGATGAACGGCCGCCGCCGTGAACGTGGTGCCGAAATCGATCCCCAGCCGGTAACTCATGCACGCCTCCAAGCGAAACGTTCGCTTGTGAAGACGTTGTATGACCATTAAACGTTACGAAATGCGTCACCGGGGCGAAAAATGACGTAGCGGAAGGAAAACTCGTGATAGTTCGTCTGCTGCCCGCGGCGGTGGCCATCTCCTGCGTCGCGACGCTGGTCGGGTGCTCGTCCGACGACGAGCCGAGACCACCGCGCGTGCCCTCCATCGAGTCGCCGAAGGGGCTCGTCGGCCTCGACCCGTGCACGCTCGTGGACGGTGAGGCCCGGGCCACACTCGGGCTCGGACCGGGCGAGCCGGGCACCGACGAGCTGGGCGCGAACTGCCGCTGGAACGGCCGAAGTCCGCTGACCGTACGGCTCACGTCGTACACGAGCGGTGATGGGCTGACCGACCTGACCAAGGAGGTCGCCCCGGAGGCCAGCCGGGTCCGGCTGCGGGGCTACCCGGCGCTGGAGACGTTCACGACCGGCGGCGAGTTCTGCCGCTACGACGTCGGCGTCGCGCAGGAGCAGGCGATCGTAGCCACGATGGACGGCGGGAAGCCGGATTCGTGCACCGCGCTACAAAAACTACTCACAGGTGTTCTCTCGCAACTTCCCGCATCGAAGTAGGGCGTTTCGCGGCACCGGCGAATTGGGGGCTAATCCCCTAACGGGCTGGTGGGGGGAAGCCGGAGATCCCCGGCAATACCTCCGGCGGGATGCGGGCGTAACCCCGATTACCGCCCGCGGCGGACGCCATAGGTTTCCGGCAGGCCGGGCGGAGGCCGTCGGGGTACCGGATCTACCAATCCGCCCACAGACAGGGAGCAAGACAGAGATGGGTGACTTCAACTTCCAGCAGTACGTCGCGCCCGTGCAGGACGTCGACGGAAACGCCGCGGGCGGCGCCGGCGGGGCCGGCGGCCACAGCGGCAGCCTCGCGTTCGGCTACGCCGACGCGGACGCCGACGGCGGCAAGGCGGACGGCGGTAACGCCGCCGGTGGCGATGGCGGCAACGGTGCCGGCGGTGACGGTGGCAACTCGGCGGCGCTG
>NZ_JBOHGB010000145.1:0-18156 GCF_050699935.1 Actinophytocola sp. | reverse complement strand
CCGGCCGGCCGTCGTCCTGCGCCACGAACCACAAGGTCAGGCCGACGGTCATCGCGGCCACGCCCACGACGATCACCCAGAACAGGTGGTTCAGCGGGTCGAACCGGTTCACCGCTCGGCCCGCGCGATGTAGTCCTGGTGCCACGTCAACGCCCCGGTCGCCGCGTCCAGCTGGTGCATGAACACCTGCGTGCACCCGGCGCACAAGTCCGGCACGCCGATCCAGCCGCTCGCGAGGCTCTCGACGCAGGTCTTGTTCTTGTGGGGGTTGCGGCACTTCGCGCGGTTCTCCGCGAAGATCTCGGCCTGGACCCGCGCGACGGTGGCCTCAAGGTCTTCGCGCTTGATGGGCCCGATGGTGTCGGGGAGGTCGTCCGATGTCGTACGTTTGCTCATTGGGTCGCACTCCCATCGCGATCAAGGCCCCGGACCGGTGTTCCAGCACCACCGGGGCCGCTCTGATACCTGGAGTGAACCCTTATCCGAGGAGTGCGCGCAGGACGCGTTCGCCTCGGCCCTCGAGCGCTGGGCGCGCGACGGCGTGCCACGCAAGCCCGGGGCGTGGTTGACGACGACCGCGCGCAACCGGGCGACCGACCGGATGCGCCGCGAGGCGGTGGGCACGGCCAAGCTGCGCGAGGTCGCCGCGCTCGCGGACACCGCGGCCGGTGCCGATCCCGAGCCGACGGAGGAGATCCGCGACGACCGGCTGCGGCTGATCTTCACCTGCTGCCACCCCGCGCTCGCGTTCGAGGCGCGCGTGGCGCTGACGCTGCGCACGCTCGCCGGGCTAACGACCGTGGAGATCGCGCGCGCGTTCGTCGTGCCGGAGAAGACGATGGCAGCGCGGCTGGTGCGGGCGAAGAAGAAGATCCGCGACGCCGGCATCCCGTACCGGGTGCCGCCCGCGCACCTGTTGCCGGAGCGCACGAACGCGGTGCTCGGCGTGCTGTACCTGCTGTTCAACGAGGGCTACGCGGCAACCGCGGGGGCCGACCTGGTCCGCCGTTCGCTCACCGAGGAGGCGATCCGGCTGGCCCGGGTGCTGGTCGCGCTGATGCCCGGCGAGCCCGAGGTCGAGGGGCTGCTCGCGTTGCTGTTGCTGCACGACGCGCGGCGGGCGTCGCGTGTCTCGCCGTCCGGTGACCTGGTGACGCTGGAGGACCAGGACCGCTCGGGCTGGGACGAGGCGGAGATCGCCGAGGGGGTCGCGCTGCTGGAGACCGCGCTGCGCCGTGGGGTGCCGGGGCCGTACCAGGTGCAGGCGGCGATCGTGGCCTGCCACGCGACCGCGCCGACCGCCGAGCAGACGGACTGGCCCCAGATCGCGTCGCTGTACGCGGAGCTCGCGAAGTTCGTGCCGTCGCCGGTGGTGAAGCTGAACCGGGCGGTCGCGGTGGCCATGGCGGACGGGCCGGCGGCCGGGCTCACGCTGGTGGACGAGCTCGCCGCGGGCGGCGAGCTGGCGGGATACCACCTGCTGCCGGCGACCCGGGCGGACCTGCTGCGCCGGCTCGGGCGCCTCGATGAGGCCGCGGACACCTACCGGCAGGCGATCGAGCTCGCGGGCAGCGACATCGAGCGACGCTACCTGGCCGGCCGGTTCGCCGAAGTGAGCGAAATGAACCGTGCACACCGTGAGCGGGAGTGACGGAGTGTTCGTCGTCTGGACTGACGGTCGCGCGTGGGCGTGTCAGCGCCGAGCACGTGAGGAGGGAAGGCGGCGAGTAGCGGAGGAGTGGAGTGAACCATTTCAAACACTGTGAGTGGGAGTGACGGAGTGTTCGTCGTCTGGACTGACGGTCGCGCGTGGGCGTGTCAGCGCTGGGCATGGGGAGGGAAGACGGCGAGTGGTGGAGGAGCGGAGCGAACCACGAACTCAGTGCGCCCTGAGCCTGTCGATTCGGGCGGCGGCCGTTCGTCGGTGGGGTGAGTACCCAACGAGGAGGACATCATGACTCAGTCGACCGGCGTGGACCTCGACCTGCTGGCGCGTTGCTACCGGGACACGGGCGAGGTGCTCGCCGCGATCCCGGCCGGCCGGTGGGACGCGCCGAGCCCGTGTACCGAGTGGACGGTGCGGCAGGTGGCCGACCATCTCGTCGACGCGCTCGACTTCTTCGCCAGCACGGTTTCCGGCCGCTCCGTCGAGCGCCCGGCGGACCTGATCGAGGCGTACCGGGACGCGACGGCGCGCTGCCTCGACGCGTTCGGCCGGGCCGAGGCGTTGACCGCCGAGCACCCGTTCCCCGACGGCACGCTGCCCGGCCGGATGATCGCGAACATCAGCCTGTCGGAGTCGCTGGTGCACGGCTGGGACCTGGCCACCGGCGCGGGCCTGCCGTACTCGCCGGACCCCGACGCGGTGGCCGCGGTCGACGCGTCCTCGAACGGTCCGCGGCGGCCGGAGATGTTCGCCGACCCGGTGCCGGTGCCGGCCGGTGCGCCGCCGTTCGCGGTGTTGCTGGGCAAGCTGGGGCGGGTGGCGTGACGATGCCGCTCGACGTGCGCGGGGTGCGGATCGCGGCCTCGACGTTCGGTTCGCCGGCCGACCCCGCGGTGCTGCTGATCGCGGGCGGGGCGTCCTCGATGGACTGGTGGGAGCCGGAGTTCTGCGCGCCGCTCGCCTCGGCCGGCCGGTTCGTGATCCGCTACGACCACCGGGACACGGGCGAGTCGGTGAGCTACCCGCCGGGCCGGCCGGGCTACACGGGCGACGATCTGCTCGCTGACGCGGCAGGTGTGCTGGACGCGCTCGGCGTGGCGTCGGCGCACGTGGTCGGCATCTCGATGGGCGGGGCGATCGCGCAGCTGCTGGCGATCCGGGAGCCGGCCATGGTGCGGACGCTGACGCTGATCTCCACGAGCGGCGGCGCGGGCGATCCGGACCTGCCGATGGGCGATGTGGCGTCGGTGCCGGAGCCGGACTGGACCGACCAGGCGGCGGTGGTCGACTACGCGGTGGCGAGCCAGCGGGCGGCGGCCGCGCCGAGCCGCCCGTTCGACGAGGCGGCGGTGCGCGAGGTCGCGACCGTGGCGGTCGGCCGGACGGCGTCGCCGGAGTCGGCGGAGAAGAACCACCACGCGGCCGAGGGCGGGGAGGGCTGGCGACCGAAGCTGCCCGACATCACGGCGCCGACCCTGGTGCTGCACGGCACCGAGGACCCGATGTTCCCGCTCGCCCACGGCGAGGCGCTGGCCCGCGAGATTCCGGGCGCCCGCCTGGTGCCGTTGCCGAACACCGGGCACGAGTTTCCCCGCGCGAACTGGCCGCTGGTCCTGCGCGAACTCATACCGCACACGGCCTGACGGATCGCCCGGACGGGCGGGTTGGCCTCCGGCCCCGAGAATCCAGCGTACTGGCGACCACCGACGAGACCGGCGCGCGCACGCGGATCTGTGGACAGCCATACGCCCTGTGGACAACCGCGAGGGGGCCCCTGTTTTCCAGGCTACCGGCGACCACTGACGGTTCGGCCGGGGAACGGGGAGCCTGTGGACAACGGCGCGACCGTGCGGTGGGTGGGGCTCATACGAAAACGACGCCTTCGCGAGTGGCGCGGCGAAGGCGTCGTTCGTGTCGGCGGCCCGGTGGGGCCGGGCCGGTCATGCGGCGTTGTCGGTCGGGCGGTGCTGGACGCGCAGGCGTCTCCACCAGGTCGGCCGGCTCGCGCGCGCCGCGCGCAGGTGCTCCGGGGTCGTTCCGCGGCGGGCGTTGCCCTGGGCGCGTTCGAGTCGGTATGCCATCTCGGCCTTCACGGCCTCGGGGGACGAGTTCATGGTCTGCTCCTTGCCGGTGTTGCTCTTGACAAGGTGAACAGTCGTCCTGAGGCCGGGGGCCGGGCATCGGGCGAACACGCACACCGGTCGCCCGGATCCCTTACTCACGGCCCTGAGAGAGTGCCGGCGGCCGGGGTAAGGGGTCCTCAGGCCGTGAAATACTCCCGCAGCACGGGCGCCAGTGCCTTGGCCTTCACCAGGTGCGTCTGGCCGGGCACGGTCTGGTACGTGGCGTTCGGCAGCACCTCGGACATCGCCTTGCAGCCGTTGCGCATCCAGGCCGGGCTCTTGCCGCCGTCGGCCACGAGGGTCGGCTGGGTGGCGGTCGACCAGCGGGTCTCCGGCAGCGGGCGGCCCTGCTGCAGGTCGGCCAGGAACGCGAAGTCGTAGCGCAGCGTCGGCGCCACGTTCCGCAGCTTCGACCACACCGGCAGCAGCCGCATGATCACCAGGCCGAACGCGGGTACGTCGACGAACCGCATGAACTCTCCCACGGCGTCCCCGTTGCGCCCCTGCGTGATCATGGCGTTCAGCCGCGGCATCCAGTCGGCGGGCAGCGGCCGGTGGGTGTCGTCCACGACCAGCGGCGGCTCGTACATCGCCAGCTTCTCGACGCCGACGCCGTGGCTCGCGGCCTCGAGCCCGAGCATCGCGCCCGACGACGCGCCGAACACGAACGGCGACCCGCCGGCCTCCTTCGCCAGCGCCTCGACGTCCTCGATCTCCCGCTCGACGGCGATCTCGCTCGACTCGCCGGACTCGCCGCGGCCTCTTCGGTCGTAGGTGAATACCGTGAAATCGGTGGCCAACGCGGCGGCGAGCGGGCCGGACGGGCCCTGGCCGCGGTAGCACAGGGCGCCGTCGACGATGATCAGCGGCGGGCCGTCGCCGGTGCGCTCGTAGGCGATCTTCGTGCCGTCGGCGGATCGGATGGTGCCGGTGGTGGTGGACATGGTCGTTCCCCTTTCACGCGAACGTGGTGGTGAGCCAGGACTGCCAGGCGTGCTCCACGGCCGGGACGTCCCCGCCGGGACCGGCCTGGCCGAACAGGTGGTGGGCGGCGACGATCGGGCCGGCGAAGCCGCGGATGAAGCGGTACAGCGCGTCGGGCGTGCGCACGCCGAGGGTGTCGGCGTTGACGAAGTAGACCTCGCCGTCGATCGGCTCCAGGCCCGCCGGCTCGACGCGCACCCGGTCGCCCGGCTTCGGCGTACCGGACAGGCCCAGTGCCGCCAGCAGCGTCGCGCGGGTGCGGTCCCAGTCGGTGATCGGCGGGCCGAACACGGTGACCGGTACCGCGGTCCGGCCGGCGAAGTGGCGCAGGTAGGTCGCGAGCGTGGCGAAGAACAGCGCGTTGCCCGTGGTCATCGCGTCGTACTCGGCCTCCCAGTCGTCGCCGGGCAGGAAGCCGCTGGTGGCCATGCGTAGCACGGTGGCGCCCCGGTCGCGGCCCTCCACGAGGAACTCGTAGGCGACGAACCCGCCGTCCGGCGCGTCCTCGGTGCGGTAGGCGAAGCGGCGCATCGGCTCCCACGCGGTGACCCGGTGCTCGGGCTCGTAGTCGCCGAAGGACTGCCGGACGACGCCCCGCCCGGTAGCGGCGTCGTGGTCGACCTCGTTGCGCCCCATGAACCAGGAGTCGATGCCCGGCCCGGTCGCGATGGCCTGCCACACCTGCTCCGGCGTGGCGTCGACCTCGACGCTGTCGGCGGTCTCGAACTCGTGGCCCATCACGTGCTCCTGACCTTCGGGTGGATGGCCACGATCAGCCGGTGGTCGCGGCCGCCCTCGGCGTTCTCGTCGTGGTAGCGGCCGATCAGCGTGGTGACCGTGTGCGCAAGCTCCTCGGCGAACGCCGCCCGGTCCGCGGCGCTCGCGAACCGGATCTCCCCGTCGAGGGCGAAGGTGGCGAGCCGCTTGTGGCTCTTGGTCGCGCCGGTCAGCAACGTGCCGACGTCGCGCACCAGCCGGGAGGCGAGCGCGAGCAGCCAGCGCGCGGAGAGCCGGTCGGGTGCGCGCTCCGGGTCGGGTTGCACGGCGGATAGCGCGGCGGGGGAGATCACGTAGGAGGATGCGGTCGCCTGCAGGACGCGCTCGGTCACGTTGCCCTTGCGGCGCTCCTCGACGAGCTCGACCAGGCCGTGCCTCTCCAGCGCCCGCAGGTGGTAGTTGACCTTCTGCCGGCCGATCCCGACCCGGTTGGCCAGCGTAGTCGCCGAGCCCGGCTCGGCCAGCTCGGCCAGCAGCCTGGACCGCACCGGGTCCAGGGAGACCTCGGCCGCGGCCGGGTCCTCGATCACCTCGACATCGAACATGGTGTGCAGTCTGCCTACCGACAACTCAATTTGTCAAGACAAAATCATTTGTCGGTGTCAGACTGTGCGTCGTGCCAGGTAAGCGCAGTGCGGGGATTCTGTTGTTCCGCCGGGTTCCCGACGGTGTCGAGGTGTTGTTGGGCCATCTGGGCGGACCGTTCTGGGCGAAGAAGGACGCGGGCGCCTGGACGGTCGTCAAGGGCGAGTACGAGCCGCCCGAGGAGCCCGAGGCCGCCGCGCGCCGCGAGTTCACCGAGGAGCTGGGCCTGCCGGCGCCGGCCGGGCCGTACGTGGGGCTTGGCGAGGTGCGCCAGTCGGGCGGCAAGACCGTGACGGTGTGGGCGGTCGCGGGCGAGCTCGACCCGGCGGCGGTGGTGCCGGGGACGTTCGAGCTGGAGTGGCCGCCGCGCTCGGGTCGGATGCGGACGTTCCCCGAGCTGGACCGGGTCGCGTGGTTCTCGCTGGCCGACGCGGCGGAGAAGATCCTCGGCGGGCAGCGGGCCTTCCTCGAGCGGCTAGCCGAGTACCTGGCGGACCTCGATCATGCCGACCGCGGCCCAGGGATGGGATGACGCCACGCGCAGGGCCTCCGCGCGGTCGGCGCACTCGATGAGGGTCAGGCCGCCCATCTGCTCCTTGGTCTCCGCGAACGGGCCGTCGGTGAAGAGCGCCTCGCCCGCGCGGACCCGGACCGTGCTCGCCTCGTTCGGCGGGTACAGGCCCATCGCGTCGAGCAGGACGCCGCGCTCGGCCATCCGTTTCGACCACTCCTCGCAGCCGGGCAGCTCGTAGGACTGCTCGACCGAGGTGTCGGCGCACAGCATCAGCAGGAACTTCACGGCTCCTCCATCGTCGGCTCCATCGTCTTCGCCATCGTCTGAGGCAGGCCGAACGCGTCGAACAACGTCTTGTCGAACGTGGTGATCTCGGCGACCTTCGTCTCCCTAAACCGCAACACGTCGATCTTGAATGCCCGGAACGTGTCGTCGCCCGGGGCGCGCAGGTAGTTGGCCGCCGCGAGGTGGCGGTTCGCGCGCGTGGGCACCAGCAGCCAGTCGCCGTGCGCGCGGAAGTTCTCGAACAGCGGCGCGAGCGACGGGATGCCGTCGTAGCGGAACGGGTGCGGCGGCATCGTGATCCGGATGTCGTCGCGCAGGATCTCGGTCAGCCCGGACTCGTCCGAGCGCTGGTGGGCGTCGATGTACCGGGCGAGCAGCGTCCGCTCGACCTCGGTCGGCTCGCCGGTCTCGTGCTCGTCACGCGCGGGGGCCTTGTCCCGCAACGTGGCGCGGGCCCGCTGCAGCGCGCTGTTGACCCCGGCGACCGTGGTGTCGAGCAGCTCGGCGGTCTGCTTCGCCGACCAGTCCAGCACGTCACGCAGGATCAGGATCGCCCGCTGCTGGGCGGGGAGCAGCTGGATCGCGGTGAGGAATGCCAGCTGGATCGTCTCCCGGGCGACGACCATCGCGTCCGGCTCGGCGTCCGGCGGCGCGGCCAGGTCGAGCAGACGGTCCGGGTACGGCTGCAGCCAGGGGACCTCGGCGAACGAGTCGGCCTTCGGCACCTGCCGCTGCTTGCGGCGGATCGTGTCCAGGCTCGCGTTCGTGGCGATCTTGTAGAGCCAGGCCCGGAACCCGGTGCCGGCGAAGCCGTCGCGGGCCTGCCATGCGCGCACCAGCGTCTCCTGCACGACGTCCTCGGCGTCCTCGAAGTTGCCCAGCATGCGGTAGCAGTGGACGTGCAGCTCGCGCCGGTACCGCTGCGCGAGCGTGCCGAACGCCCGCTCGTCGCCGGAGGTCGCGGCGGCGATCACCGCGTCGTCGGTGGCCAGGTTGCTCACGTCGCCGATTGTGCACTCACCCGCACGGCGATGAGTTCACCCCGCGCCACCCGTCACACGTGTCGGAGACGATGACCGGACGAAGGGGAGCACCGTGGACGGCACAGTGGACGGCATGGTGGACGGTGAGCGGGCCGAGGTCGCGACCGCGGCGCGCGAGGGCGACGAGGCGGCGTTCGCGGAGCTGACCGGGCGCTACCGGCGTGAGCTGCAGGTGCACTGCTACCGCATGCTGGGCAACGTCGAGGACTCCGAGGACCTGGTCCAGGAGACGTCCTGCGGGCCTGGCGCCGGCGCGAGACGTACCAGGGCCGCTCGACGTTCCGGGCGTGGCTGTACAAGATCGCCACGAACGCGAGCCTCGACCTGCTGGACCGGCGACCGCCCGTGCCGCTGCCGGTCGCCACCGCCGCGCCGGCCGACCCGACCCCGCGCCGCTGCCCGCGGTCGCCGTGCCGTGGCTGCAGCCGTGCCCGCAACGCCTGCTCGATGACGTCGTGGTCGAGCGGGAGACCGTGGCGCTCGCGTTTCTCGCGGCCGTCCAGCATCTGCCGGCCCGGCAGCGGGCCGTGCTGATCCTGCGCGACGTGCTCGGCTGGTCGGCCAGGGAGAGCGCGGGCCTGCTGGAGACGACCGTCGCGGGGGTGAACAGCGCGCTGCAGCGGGCCCGCGAGACGATGCGCGCGCGGCTGCCGGCGCGGCGGCTGGACTGGTCCGCGCGGTCGCCCGGCGAGGAGGAGCAGGCCGTCGTGCGGCGCTACATGGCCGCGCTCGAACGCGCCGACGACGGCGCGCTCGCCACGTTGCTGCGCGAGGACGCGCGGTGCGCCAGGGCCCGTGGGCCGGCGGCAACATGTCCGACGACCCCATCTGGTACGAGGGCCGGGACACCCTGCTCGCGGGGTGGCAGCCGGTGCTGCACGGCCCGGACCGCCAGGAGTTCCGTTGCGTGGCAACGATCGCCAACGGCCAGCCGGCCGTCGCCACGTACGTCCGCGAGCCCGGTGGCGGCGTCTTCGAGCCGTTCGGTCTGAGCGTGCTGCGCGTGGTCGACTGCGTGGTCGCCGAGGTCACCGTGTTCGGCGTGGAGGTCTACCCGCGCTTCGGCCTGCCCGCGTCCGTCTAGCGGCTTCCTCGCGGCCAGGGCGGAGAGCGCGCACAGCACGCCCCAGCCGCCGGCGACGGCCATGACCTTCGTGCGCTCCGGCCGGCCCCCGCAGCACCCGCCCGAGCACGACCAGGTCACCGAGGTCGGAGGCGACCCGCACGGCGATCGCGGTGCGCATCGCCCCGCGGCCCGGGGCAAGCGCCATCGCCACGCCGGAGGCGAGGTCACGCACGCCGAGCGTGCGGACGAACGCCTCCTGGTCGGCCTCCGGCGCGTGGCCGTGGAGCATGCCGGACGGTTTGAGCGGCAGCACGGGCTTCGCGGTGATCGCGGCGCCGTAGGCGGCGGTGGCGATGCCGAGGGCGCGGGGGAGCCAGGTCATGGGTCGAGCATGGCCCGCCGCTCACCGCACCGCGATGGGCGCCACCGTGGCGGAGGCGAGCCGGACGAGGTCGGCGGGCGCGAGCTCGATCTCCAGCCCGCGGCGGCCGCCGCTGCACAAGATCGTCTCGAACGCCGTGGCCGAACTGTCCACCACGACGGGCAACCGCTTGCGATGCCCGAGCGGCGAGATCCCGCCCGCGACGTACCCGGTGGCCCGCTCCGCGGCGGCGACCTCGGCCATCCGGGCCTTCTTGCCCCCGGCCGCCGCGGCGAGCGCCTTGAGGTCGAGCTGCCCGGCCACCGGCACCACGCCGACGGTCAGCACCCCGTCCACCTCGGCCACGAGCGTCTTGAACACCCGCTCGGCCGGCAGCCCGAGCACCTCACTGGCCTCGCTCCCGTACGAGTCGGCCCGTGGATCATGCGCGTACTCATGCACCCGATGCGGCACCCGCTGCCTGCTCAGCGACGCGGTCGCCGGCGTCCCTCTTCCCGCCACCGCGCCAACCTAGCCGCCCAGTCACCCACCCGACGCTGCGGCGGTCACCTCGGCGTCGCCGCCGTGGTCGGGTGCGGCGGGGTCGTCCTGCGGCGGGCGGACCAGGTACCGGCCGACCGTCCTGCGGAGGTGGTCGGCGTGCTCGTAGATGTCCTCGACGGTGTCGATGGGCACCCGGGTCTCGATCTTGCTCTCGTCGAAGACGCCGAGGTACTTCTTCGAGCGGTTCAACCACAAGCGGGCGATCGGCTTGCGGTTGTTGTCGTCGAGCAGGACGCTGAAGTAGGTCTTGTTGTCGCGGGCGACGACCCGGGCGGCCGAGACCTCGCCGCAGACGATGGCCCGGACGACCCGGTAGCCCTCGAGTTCGTCCTCAGTGGTGACGATGTCGCCGTCGGGTTGCGTGAGGTCCGGGGCCGGCTCACCGGAGGTCGTAGCCGTCTCCGGTGCCGCTTGACCACCGGACACACTGACGTAGGCGTCGGGTCCGCCGAGCGCGTTCTTCAGCCGGTCGTTCACCTGCTCGTTCAGGAACTGCCGCGAGGCCTTGACCACGAGGGGGACGAACTGTTCGCGCACGCGTTGCGTGAATGACCCCTCGTACACGCGCGTGGTGAGGAACTTGACCCACTCGTCCTCGGGTTCCTTGAACTGCGTCGCGAGGGCTCGCTTGAGCTGACCGATGTATTTCAGCTCGCCCGCCGCGTTGATGACCGATTCGAGGTCGAAGGACTCCTTGGTGAGCTTGGCCAGCTCCGGCAGGAGTGTTTCGTCCACGTCGGAGAAATCCAGCACCAGGAACGGTTTGGAGTCCATCCGGTTGGGTGCGTCCAGGTCGGTGTAGAACTCATACTTCTCGCCGTTGGTCAGGATCGCGATCCTGGCGTTTGTGACGGCGAAGTAGCGGAAGAGCTGGGAGGCATGCTCCAGCCGGAGCGGCTCGGTGATCTTCTTGACCTCCATCAGCAACTGGATGTTCCCCCCGTGGGCGATCGCATAGTCGATCTTCTCGCCCTTCTTGAGGCCGACGTCCGCGGTGAACTCCGGAATCACTTCGGCGGGGTTGAAGACGTCATATCCGAGAACGGTGCTGATGAAGGGCATCACGAAAGCGTTCTTGGTCGCTTCCTCGGTCTGGATGCCCACCTTGTGCTTCCGGATTTTGAGCGCCAGCGCTTGAGCCCGCTCAGCGATTTCCATGCCGTGCCCTTCTTGGCAGAGGTGATGGCCTGCCTCGGGGCATGAAAAGGCAACCCGCGGCGGTGCGGACCTCCCATGTGCAGTGAGTCGGTGGCGCCGACGCGGGTGTTACCCGGTCGGGGCCACCGAACCGCAATTCACCGTCGGCCGGAAATGTGGCCGGTCCTCATCGGACAAAGCGCGTGGACATCAGCCGCCCGGTGGGCTCGGGTAGACCGTCGGGTCGCCTTGCTGGATCCAGACTTCCGGGGTGTTGATCGGGAGGAACGAGCGGTCGCCGCCCGGTTCCCGGGTGTCCGGGACCGTGTCGCCGGAGGGTAGGTGCATGATGAAGTTCACCGGTTTCGTGTCGTCCACCAGTGGGATCTCGTACACCGCCCAGCCGTCCTCCACGCGTGTCGGCGGCCACGGCTTGTCCCACGCGATCTGCGCCAGCACCTCCGGATCGACCGCGTCGCCCCACAGATGCAGGCCCCACTGGTCGGCACCACTGCCATAGTCGCCCGCCGGGCGGAAGTACCGCAGGGTCGTCGTCTCCAGCGGTGGGCCCGCGTACCGCACGGTCCGCACGGCACTCGTCGCGCCCGTCGGCAGCGTCGCGCGGTAGGCGATCGTCGTGTCCGGCGCCAGGTTCAGCGGGCCGAGGTCGTCGAACACCGTGTAAGCGGGCGACGTGTCGTCGCTGCCGATCGTCGTCCACGGGCCGCCGGCGACGCTGCGCTCGAAGGTCACCACGTGCGACGGTTTCTCCGGGTCGGCCACCGCGCGCACTTCGACCGTCCCGCGCACGCCGCCGTCCTCGGTCGGCGTCTCGATGGTCAGCAGCGGCCGCGGCACCTCGGCACGCACCGGCGCCGCCGCCCTCGTGTGCCCGCCGTTGTCCAGCACGACCGCCCGATACTCGACCGGCGTGCCCGGCGCGAGCGAGGAGACGTCGTGGAACACCCGGTACGGCGCGTTGTCGTCCGTGCCGACCGGCTGCCAGCGGCCACCGTCCACGCTGGCCTCGAACGTCACGTCGTAGCGCGACGAGCCGGCCACGGACGCGGTCACCTCCATGCGGCCCCGCGCCTCGGCGGCCGGGTGCGGCGCGGCCAGCGAGATCCGTGGCGCGTCGTGCGAGCGCGGGATCCGCCCGTCGAGCGCGTAGACCACAGTGGACAGTGGCGGCACGGTGACGGTCAGCTTTCCCTTCCGGTCGGTCGACAGCCGCGACGGGCCGGAGCCGTACACGCGTTCGTAGGAGCGCTTCGACGTGTACGTGGGCACGGCCGCGGTGGCCGGCGCCTCGCTGTTGTTCAGCGCCACCACGTACTCGCGCTGCTGGCGGCGGTCGATCCGGGAGAACGCGTAGACGCCGGCGTCCGAAGAGGACAGTCGGCTCTGGTGGG
The DNA here is from genome assembly GCF_050699935.1 of Actinophytocola sp. NCBI lineage: Bacteria > Bacillati > Actinomycetota > Actinomycetes > Pseudonocardiales > Pseudonocardiaceae > Actinophytocola > Actinophytocola sp. The sequence goes on along the minus strand of NZ_JBOHGB010000145.1, from coordinate 5,639 downwards.
TCCCGTCGCGCAGCGCGGGGTGTGCGCGCGTCACCGACGCCAGCTCGCCGATCGCCCGGTACAGCGGGTGCGCCGGCACGTAGTTGTCGCTCGCGTGCGTCGCCGACGTGCCGAGCAGGTCGTCGTCGAGGTACTCCGGCACGCGCGACGCGTACAGGGTCTGCCGCGCGTCCTGGTCGCCACCGGGCCCGGTGAAGCCCTGCTCGTCGCCGTAGTAGATCACCGGGTTGCCGCGGGAGAAGTACATCAGCTCGTGCCCGAGCCGGTCCCGCGACACCCACTCCACGTCGCCCGCGTCCGGGTTGTCCGCCACCACGAACCCGCCGAACCGGCCCATGTCGTGGTTGCCGAGGAACGTCGGCAGCTGGTAGGCGTTCGAGTCCGAGTCGGTGTACCAGTCGTCGTCGGCGAAGAACGTCGCCAGCGCGTCGGTCGGGGCGCCGCCCGAGGCGAACTTCCGCGCGGCGTCCTGGAACGGGAAGTCCAGCACCGACTGCATCCGGTCGGTCGTGGTGAACAGCGACGTGAAGTCCTTGGTCGTGTCGAAGACCTCGCCGAACATGAAGAACTCGCGCTTGCCGTGTTCGCGCGCGAACTTCAGCACCCGGGGCCCGAACTCCTGCCAGAACTCGTCGTCGACGTGCTTCATCGTGTCGATCCGGAAGCCGTCCACGCCGAAGTCGGCGATCCAGCGCTCGTAGATCTCGGCCATGCCGTCGACGACCCGCGGGTTCTCCGTGAACAGGTCGTCGAGGCCGAAGAAGTCGCCGTACTGCGAGTCCTCGCCGACGAACGTCGTGTCGCCGCGGTTGTGGTACAGCGTCACGTCGTTGAGCCAGGCCGGCACCTTCAGGTTCCGCTCGGCGGGGTCGAGGACCGGCGTGTACGGGAACGACGTGGCCGGGTCGAGCGCGGGGAAGTCCGCGGGATCGTCACCGGCGAAGTCGCGGTCGTCGAACGTCTCGCCCGCCGCGGTCCGGTACGGCGCGACGTCCTTCGACGTGTACTCCTTGCGCGCGCCCTCCGCGTAGCCGATGACGTCCGCGGTGTGGTTGGTGATGATGTCGAAGTAGACCTTCATGCCGCGCTCGTGCGCGTCGCGGATCAGCGCCGCGAGATCCTCGTTCGAGCCGAGGTGCGGGTCGATCTGGGTGAAGTCGGTGATCCAGTAGCCGTGGTAGCCGGCCGAGGGCCCGTCCTCCAGCTGCACCGCCTTGTTCTTGAAGCTCGGCGTCAGCCAGATCGACGTGGTGCCCAGGCCCTGGATGTAGTCCAGCTTGTCGCGCAGCCCCGTGAGGTCACCGCCGTTGTAGAAGCCCTTCTTCGTAGGGTCGAAGCCCGACACGAGCGGGTCGTCGGGCAGCCCGCCGAGGTCGTTGCCGGTGTCGCCGTTGGCGAACCGGTCGGCCATGACGAAGTAGAAGTTCTCGTCGGTGACCGGGCCGCGCAGCGAGTGCAGCGCCTTCGGGCGGTCCTGATGACCGCGGTCGGCGGTCGCCGGGGTCGTGGCCAGTCCGGCGGCGACGAGCGAGACCAGAAGCGCCGCGGCGGCGCGACGGACTGACATGCTGTCCTCCATTGGGTACGGCTGCGCGCAGACCCTAGCCGCCCGCTAGGTCATCCGGCGTCCGCCAACCAGCGCATTCCGCTCGCCAAGGAGCAACCGACAACCGGGCCGTCGCGGCGAGCCGGGTGGCGGGAACAAACACGCGGCCGGTGGCGGTTTCCCCGGATGTGATCGATGTGCCGCTCTCCGTCCTGGAACTGGCTCCCGTGGCCCGCGATGCCACCGCCACCGAGGCCCTGCGCGCGACCACGTCCCTCGCCCGGCGCGTGGAGGAGCTGGGGTACCGGCGGATCTGGGTGGCCGAGCACCACAACATGCCCTCGATCGCGAGCTCCGCGCCGGCCGTGCTGATCGCCCACCTCGCGGCGGCGACGGCCACGATCCGGGTCGGGTCGGGCGGGGTGATGCTGCCCAACCACGCGCCGCTGGTGGTGGCCGAGCAGTTCGGCACGCTCGAGGCCCTGCACCCCGGCCGGATCGACCTCGGCATCGGCCGCGCGCCGGGCACCGACCAGCGGACCGCGCTCGCGCTGCGCCGCACGATGGCGGGGCTGTCCGCGGAGAACTTCCCGTCCGAGCTGTCGGACCTCATCACGTACTTCTCGGCGGAGGACTCGCCGATCACCGCGGTGCCGGCGCGGGGGAACGAGCCGGCGATCTGGCTGCTCGGGTCGAGCGGGTTCTCCGCGCAGCTGGCCGGGCTGCTGGGCCTGCCGTTCTCGTTCGCGCACCACTTCAGCTCGGCGAACACGGTGCCGGCCCTGGAGCTGTACCGCTCGTCGTTCCGCCCGTCGCGGTGGCTGGCGGAGCCGTACGCCAAGATCGCGGTGAACACCGTCTGCGCCGACACCGACGAGCGGGCCCGGTTCCTGGCCGGGCCGGCGTCGCTGGCGTTCCTGAAGCTGCGCCAGGGCAGGCCGGAGCCGCTGGTGCCGCCGGAGGAGGCGGCCGCCTACCCCTACACCGACCGCGAGCGCGCGTTCGCCGAGGAGCGCTTCGCCGACCAGGCGGTCGGCTCGCCGGAGACCGTCCACCGCCGCCTGAGCGACCTGCTGGCCCGCACGGGCGCGCAGGAGCTGATGTTGACCACGATGGTCTTCGACCTGGCGGACCGCACCCGATCCTTCGAGCTGATCGCGGAGAAGGTCGCCGAGGGCCTGGCCCGGTAGGCCGGCCGATCGGGCGGCCGGAGGACCCGCACCAGCAGTGCGAGCTGAGGGGAGCGGGCCGCCGGTGACCCCCCTCATCTCATCGCGATCACCGGCGGTGTCCCGGCACGGCCGGGGGCCGGCGGGGCCGCCGGCGGCACCCCTCATCCGGACCGCCTGGCGCTCCCGCCGACCGTGGTTGGCCGCCGCCTGAGACAGGAGACGGGTGACGGTGACACCGACAACGCGGGCGAGGATGGTCACCCGCGGCTCGGATTCATCGGTGTCACCGTCGCCCCGGCTCCCCGACCCGCAGCCAAACCGCCGCGGCACGTTTTTCGTACACCGCTCCCCTCGGCACACTGCAAGGTGCGTAGCCGGGCAACCCGGTGGTGCGTAGCCCGCGACCTGCGGTTATCCGAAAGTATTCACTCGTTCGGCGTAACGAGCCTCACCGAACCCAGGCGAACACGGAACGTCGCCGATCCGGCACACTGGTGTTCATCGAGGACGGTTGGGGGTTGTGGCGTGAGTGAGGAGAGCCTGCCGTACCGGCACGGCATCCACGAGGCGATGGGCGCGTTGTCCGGCCAGTGGGTGACCGCCGTGCTCGCGTCGCTGACCGCACGCCCGATGACGTACTCGAAGCTGCTCGAGCACATCAACCGGACCGAGGAGCGGCTCGGCTGGGTCACCCACGAGCGGCCGCTGCGCCAGAAGGTCCTGACCGACACCCTGCACCGCATGCAGCGCGACGGCCTCGTGATCAAGATCGAGCGGCCCAGCCGGTTCGGCTCCACGTGGTACCAGCTCACCCCGATGGGCCGCTCGCTGCTGCGCGCCCTGCTCCCGCTCGCCAAGTGGGCCGAGGACCACCGCGGCGAGCTCAGCCGCGCCCGGGCCGCCTACCAGGCCGCGAAGCCCGACGACTCCGCCGGCGGCTGACCGGTCAGGAGCCCTGGCTGGGGGCGCGCTGCGGGCCGAGGTCGCCGATCGCCGCGATGATCGTCTGTACCTGGTTGCGGCCCGAGTCCTTGGCCACGAACAGGGCGTCGTCCGCGGCGAGCAGGACGTCCTGCAGCTCCGGGCCGAACTCCGGGTACACCGCGACGCCCACCGACACCGACAGGCCCTCGACCGCACCCGGACCGTGGTCGGTCAGCGGCACCCGCAGGCCGCGCACCCGCTCGCAGATGCGCTCGCCGATCTGGCGCAGGCTCTCGGCCGTCACCTCGGGGCAGAGCACCACGAACTCCTCGCCACCCCAGCGGCCGACCACGTCGTAGCGGCGCGCGCACGCGGTCAGGGTGTCGGCCACGGCCTGCAGCACGCGGTCGCCGACCAGGTGCCCGTGCACGTCGTTGACCTGCTTGAAGTGGTCCAGGTCGACCATCAGCACGCCGACCTGCGTCTGGTCCCGCCGCGCGCGCTGGATCTCCGCCGACGCCATGTTCGTCCACGCCGTCGCGTTCGCCAGGCCCGTCTTCTGGTCGGTCGACGCCGCCTCCTCGAGCTGGCGCATCAGCACGCTGCGGTGCAGCACGAGCAGCGCCGGCACGATCATCAGCGCCCAGCCGGGGTGGAAGGAGATCAGCAGCGCGTTGATCGCGCCGAGGCCGATCGTGCCGAACTCGAGTGCCGCCTCACGACCGGTGCCGAACGCCTTGCGCATCGACAGCCGGCGCTCGTGCAGCGTGATGGCGACGACGACGAGGCCCCAGTTCACGCCCGCGTACGCGAGCGCCGCCAGCACCACCGCGACGATCGCCATCGGGTGGTCCCAGTGGGCCATGTCGGCCGGCGCGAGCCAGTGGCGCAGGCCGGACGCGGCGAACGCGGCGAGCATGACGGTCGAGGCGGTGAACACGAGCCGGTAGGCGTGCACGCTGCGCACCCGGTACCAGCTGCGCCAGAACAGGTGCAGGTACATCGTGGCGATCAGGGCCGGCACCAGCGCGGCCGGCAGCACGAGCACCGCGGAGAACGTCCACACCGAGGTCAGGTTCACGTGCGGGGTGTCGTTGAACCGGCGGCGCACTCGCTCCACGTGCCTGGTCAGCTCGCCCATGGACAATCCGAGCCCGACGATGATGCCCAGCGTCACGAGCTCGGTGGCCGTGACCCTCGTTTGCCAGGCGAGGTAGCCGGTCAGTCCGGCCGTGACCGCCTCGACGAGCAGGATCAGGACCAGCAACCTCGGCGGTTCGCCCCACAGCGCCCAGCGCATCGGGTGCCTGGACCGCTCATCTGCCGCCAGGGATGCTGATTGGGCGTGCCGGGAGACATGGACCTGGTCCGCGACGCCGTTGCCGTGCTCGGCGGAGCGTCCCGTGGAAGGAGGCACCTGCGATGCAGTCCTGGGATTGGTGAACCCGATGTGCCCGTGAGTTTTTCCGTTGCCGTGCTCGGCGGCCGGTTCCGTGGAAGGAGGCGCAAAAGATGCGGTCGTGGGATTGGTGAGCAGGTGATCTCCGTCAGTGACCCCGTTCCCCACGGGAGGAGGTAGCAGCGATGAAGTCGTGGGACTGGTGACATCAGCGTCGTGATCGGGCAGGTCGGGCGCGTGGCCGCCGCGGGCACGCAGCCACGACACCCCGATGACGACGGCGACGAGTGCGCCGGCGACGCCGTCGGCGCCCACCGCGAACACCGGACTGGTCGCGTCGGCCAGCACACCGGCGCCGAGCACCGCGACACCGAGCGAGGACACCACGCCGGCGCGGGCCAGTCCGGAAGCGGCACTCCGGTGGTGCTCGGGAACTCCGCACACGAGCAGCGCCCGGGCGAGGAACAGGGAGCCGGTCACGCACGCGCCGCAGACCGCCCACAACGCCGGCACGACGGCCGGCGGCGGGTCGAGCAGGCACGCCGCGAGCGGCACGCCCGCGGCCACCGCGAGCGTGACCAGCTCCGCCGGCCGGCGG
>NZ_JBOHGB010000144.1:0-18205 GCF_050699935.1 Actinophytocola sp. | reverse complement strand
CGACCGAGGAGCCGCCGGCGCGGCCCGGCTCGAACGGCGCCCGCTCACCGGCCGGCCAGTCGACACGCGTGGTCCACCCGCGTCCGGCCGGCACGTCGCGTCCGAGCGGCCCGGGCGATCGCCCCCGTCCGGGCGGGATCCCGGACGGGCCGACCGAGCACCTGCCCCCCGTGCACGGCTTCACCGGCCCGGAGCCGGAGCTGCTGACCCACCGCGAGCTCGACTACGACGACGACTCCTACGACGACGAGGACTACGACCCACGCCTGCTCACCGGCGCGCAGACCCCGCTCACCGAGGAACAGCGCCACCGTCGCCGCAGGAAGATCTGGCGCCGGGTACGCCGGACGGCCTACGTGGGCACCGCGCTGATGATCATCGGCCCGATGGTGGCGTTCTTCATCGCCTACCAGCTTGTCGAGGTTCCCTCGCCGGAGTCGGTCCGCCAGCAGCAGGGCCAGGTCGTCACGCTGCAGTTCGCGAACGGGAAGCCCATGGGGAAGGTGGTTCCGCAGGGCGGCGAGAACCGAACCCTCGTCAAGTACGAGGACATCCCGGAGACCGTCCTGCACGCGGTGTACGCCGCCGAGGACGCCGACTTCGAGACCAACCCCGGCTTCGACATCGGCGGTGTGCTGCGGGCCGGGTGGAACCAGCTCTCCGGTGGCGAGGGCGGCGGCTCGACGATCACCCAGCAGTACGTGAAGAAGGCCACCGGCAAAGAGGAGAAGACCGTCACGCGCAAGGCGCTCGAGGTGGTCACGGCCTACAAGATGAACAACACCTATCCCAAGGAAGACATCATCACGGCCTACCTCAACACGGTCTACTTCGGCCGCAGCGCCTACGGCGTCTCCGCCGCCGCCCAGGCCTACTTCAACAAGCCGCTTGAGGAGATCTCGGCTTCCGAGGCCGCTCTGCTCGCCGGCATGATCCAGAACCCCAGCCGGTACGACGAGCAGGACTACATGGAGCGGCGCTGGAACTACGTGATGGACCAGATGGTCGCCAACGGCTGGTTCCCGGCACAGGAGCGCGCGAACGCGGAGTTCCCGACCATGTCCGACGTGGAGGACTCGCGCCCGGACTCCATCACCGGCGCCAGGGCGCACATCAAGAACGCGGTGATCAGGGAGCTCGACAGCCGGTACGGCATCACGGAGGACGAGCTCTTCCAGAAGGGCTACACGGTCAAGACCACGATCGACCCGCGCGCGCAGAAGATGGCCGAGGCGTCGGTCAGGAAAGTGATGGGGGACGAGCCGAAGAACATCCGGCCGGCGCTCGTGGCGGTCGACCCGAAGAGCGGCGCGGTGCGCGCCTACTACGGCGGGTCGAACGGCGTCGGCCTGGACTGGGCGGCGACGCCGCAGGAGCCGGGCTCCTCGTTCAAACCGTTCGACCTCGTCGCGCTGCTCGAGAAGGGCAAGGGCCTTGGGGAGACCTACGACGGCACGAACGAGCGGACGTTCGACGGCCGCAAGTCGCCGGTGCGCAACGCCGGCGGCGAGTCCTGCGGTGAGCAGTGCACGGTCGCCGAGGCGATGCGGCGATCCATCAACACGGTGTTCTACGACATCGCGGTGAACGATGTCGGCACCAACAAGGTGCTCTCCGCCGCGCGCCAGGCCGGCATCACCTCCGACTTGAACGGCGAGAAGGACGCCGACACCCCGCCGGACGGCAACATCGCCATCGGCGGTGGCGACACGCGGGTGACGACGCTGGAGATGGCCTCGGCGTACGCGACGTTCGCCGCGGACGGCATGTACCGCAAGCCGTACCTCGTCTCCGAGGTCCTCTGGCCGGACGGCGGGGTGGTCAAGAAGGTACAGCCGGAGGAGAAGCGGGCCTTCGACCCCGACGAGGACAAGAACAGCCAGATCGCCCGCAACGTCACCGAGTCGCTCGAGCCGGTGATCGAGTTCTCCGACCTGGAGTGCGCGCAGGACCGCCCGTGCGCGGGCAAGACCGGCACGCACCAGTTCGGTGCCACCGAGGACAACTCGAAGGCGTGGATGGTCGGCTACACGCCGCAGATCTCCACGGCCGTGTCCATGGGCGCCGAGAAGCCGAACGGCAAACAGATGCCGCTGCGCAACGGCGACGGCGGCATCGTGTACGGCAGCGGGTTGCCGGGCGAGATCTGGGAAGAGTTCATGGAGCTGTATCACGAGAAGCTCCCAGCCGAGCAGTTCGGCCCGTTCGAGCCGATCGGCGAGGACTACCGCGTGTCGGAGGAGCCCGACGACGAGGACGAGGACGAGAACCGCGACGACGACCGCGACGACAACAACGGGAACGGCGACGGGAACGGCAACGACGACGGCAACGGGAACGGCAACGACGACGGCAACGGGAACGGCGACGGCAACGACGACGGCGACGGTGACGGTGACGGAAGCGGCGACGGCGACGACCCGGAGGAGCCGAGCAACACACCACCGCCCGAAGAACCGTCCCTCCCCTTCCCGATCGGAGGCTGAGGTAGTTCGCCGGGCACCGGCCGACGCCCCGTAGCATCGCCGCGTGCCCGGCGAAACCGATCCCCCAGGTCGCGACGACCCCGCCGATGATCGCGCCGCCGGGCGCGACGGCGGGGTCGTCGGCGCTTCGGAGGGTGCGGACGGAGCGGCCGGCGACACGGCGACGCTGACCCCGGCGCAGCGCGTGGTGCCGACCTGGACCGAGCCGCTCGCGACCGCGGCCAGCGCGCCCATCGGCGGTCCGCTCGGCCGGCACGCGGCGATCGGCCGGCACTGGTTCTGGACACCGCTTCGGGTGGCGCTGCTGCTCGCGGTGATCGGGCTCGCGATCGGCTGGTTCGGCAAGGCGGCGTGCGTCCAGCAGTACTTCAACGAGGGCACGAAGGAGCTCGAGCTCGACTGGCGGTCGAACCGGCCGTTCACCGCCATGTGCTACTCGGACATCATCCCGCTGTACTCGGCGGAGCGGCTCAACACGGGCGGCTTCCCGTACCAGACGAGCTGGGTCGACGACGAGGGCAAGCCGACCGCGCACGTCCGGTATATGGAGTACCCCGTGCTGACCGGGATGTTCCAGTGGGTCAACGCGAAGCTGGCCGACGGCTGGCTGGCGATCGCCGACGCCGGCTGGCTACCCACCGGCATACCGGTGACGATCTTCTTCGACATCTCCGCCTTCTGGCTCGCGCTCGCCTGGCTCGTGACGATCTGGGCGGTGGCGAGAACGGCGCGACTACGCCCGTGGGACGCGGCGCTCATCGCGGCCTCCCCGCTGCTGATGGTGCACGCGTTCACCAACTTCGACACGCTGGCCACCGCGTTCGCGGCCACCGGCCTGCTCGCCTGGGCGAGGAGGAGACCCGTGCTCGCCGGCATCCTGCTGGGCCTGGGTGGGGCGGCCAAGCTCTATCCGCTGTTCCTGCTGGGTCCGCTGCTGGTGCTGTGCCTGCGCGCGGGCAGGACCCGGGACTGGGCGAGGACCGCGCTCGCCGCGATTCTGGCCTGGGCCGCGGTCAACGTGCCGATCATGTTCGCGTTCCCACGCGGGTGGTGGGAGTTCTTCCACCGCAACAGCCTGCGCGCCGCGGACCCGGACTCGCTGTACAACGTGGTCAGCCAGTTCACCGGTTGGGCGGGCTTCGACGGACCGCTCGGCTTCCAGGAGACCCCGGTGTGGCTCAACGGGGTCAGTGCGCTGCTGTTCCTCCTGTGCTGTGCCGGCGTCGCGTTCATCGCGCTGCAGGCCCCGGTGCGGCCGCGGCTGGCGCAGCTGTGCTTCCTCGTGGTGGCGACGTTCCTGCTGACGAACAAGGTGTGGAGCCCGCAGTACTCGCTGTGGCTCGTGCCGCTCGCGGTGCTGGCCGTGCCGCGCTGGCGGATCCTGCTGGCGTGGATGGTGGTCGACGCGCTGGTGTGGGCGCCGCGGATGGCGTTCTACCTGGGCGACGACAAGAAGGGCCTGCCGATCGACTGGTTCCTGTCGTTCGTGGTCCTGCGCGACCTCGTGGTGATCGCCCTGTGCGTGCTCGTGGTGTACGAGATCTACCACCCGGCACGCGACCTGGTCCGCCGCGGTGGGGGTGATACCCCGCTCGACGACCCGGGCGGGGGCGTGCTGGACGGCGCGCCGGACCGGCTCACCCTGCTGGTGACCGGTTTCCGCCGCACCCCACCGCCGGAGAAGCCACCCGAGAACGCGAAGCCGGCGGCCATCTGACGGAGGTGGTCAGGTCGCGACGGTGGCGTCTCGGTCGGGCGGTCGGTCCGTACCTGCCGGCGGCGGATCGTCGTCCACAGTGGATCTCGCGACCAGGAAGGCATAGAACAGGCCCACGAGCAGCGCCGCCCTGCCCCAGACGCCGACCATGACCGCCTGCGCGGCCAGCCCGTCGTAGATGCCGCCGTGCTTGCCGTAGAAGATCTCGTAGTACCAGCGGAAGATGCCGACGCCCATCGCGAGGTCGGCCAGGAGGTACGCGAGGATCCAGCCCCAGTTGATCCGCAGCAGCACGAACATCGGCACGAGCCAGAGCGTGTACTGCGGCGAGTGCACCTTGTGCAGCAACAGGAACCCGCACAGCATCGCCGCGGACACCGCGACCCACGGGTATGTGCCCTGCTTCAGGTAGCGCCGCCAGCCGAGCGCGCACGCGATCACGAACGACGCCAGCATGAGCGTCGGCGACAGCACGCTGATCAGCGCCTGCACCGACTCGTTGTCCGGGTCGGAGTCCGGCCGCAGGCCCCAGAACCAGATCGAGTTCGTCGTGATGTCGGCCTTGCGCTGCAGCTGGAAGGTGAACGACGCCTTGAGCCCCTCGAACCCGGCCAGCGCGATCGGCACGTTCACGACGATCGCCGTGCCGAGCGCGACCGCGCCCACCCGGACCGCCCCGAGCCAGTCCAGCGCGGTCCGGGTCCCGGCGAACTCACGGCCGCCGCGCCCGCCCGTGAGCACGTAGAGCATCAGGGGCAGCACGAAGATCGCCGGGTACACCTTGAACGCGAACCCGAGCCCGAGCAGCATGGCCGCCGCCGTGGCGCGGACCAGGAGCGGGCGGTCGGCGCCGGCCTTGCCCCAGCCGCGGTGCACGACGTAGACCGCCGCCACCGCGCACAGCACGACCGGGAGCTCCCAGTTGTGGAAGGCGTACATGATCAGCGGTGGGCCGATCGCCCACAGCAGCGCCCGCCACCGGGCCAGCTTGCCGAGCAACCACGCGGTGACCAGGCCGAAGGGCGCCAGCACCAGCGCGGAGAGCAGCAGGAACTGGGCGTCGGTGTTCGCGAGCAGCGCCGAGGCCCAGATGAACACGCCCGTCAGCACCGGGTACTCGACCACGCCACCGACCGGCTGGCCGTCCTCGGTGAGCTTGCCGTCGACGTAGGGGAACACGTGCCGGTCGATGTCCCGGCCGATCCACAGGAACTGGATGTCGGAGTAGCAGACGTCCTGCTTGCTGCGCTTGTCGTACTCGGGGCCGCTGCGGCCGAGCTCGTCGAACTCCGGGCCGGTGCACCGGTCCTTGTTGAGGAAGCCGAGCACGAGCGTGACGCCGCAGAGCAGCACGAGCAGGATCAGGGCGAGCGAGCCGAACCGGGCGGCCGTGCCGGCGGTGCGCCCGCGGGGCGGGTTCTCGCCCAGGACCTCCTCGGACATCGGGCCGTCCGCCATCCCTGACGAGTTCCTCTCCTCCGCCGCCGCGCCGGCCGGCAGGGTGCTCACCGCCCCGTGGCCTCGCGCAGGAACGCGATGTCCTCCGCCTGACCTTCGGCCGGGGTCTCCACCACGACCGGCGAGCCCGCCTCCTTCGCGACGGCTGCCAGCAGCTCGGGATCGATCATGCCATTCTTGATGTTCGCATGGCGGTCCCGGGCGGAGTCGAACTCGTCGCGGGAGCTGTTCAGGTGCACCAGGTCGATGCGGCCGGTGATGGCCCTGACCCGGTCGACGATGCCGGACAGGTCCTCGCCCGCCGCGTGCGCGTGACACGTGTCGAGGCAGAAGCCGGCGCCGAACTCGCCGACCTGGTCCCACAGGCGGGCCAGCATGTCGAACTTGCGGGCCATCGCGTTGTCGCCGCCCGCGGTGTTCTCGATGAGGATCGGCAGCGGGAAGCCGCCCGCGTCCGACGTCCGCTCGAAGAACTTGCGCCAGTTGACGAGGCCCTGGGCCGGGTCCTCACCCTGGATCACGTGCCCGCCGTGGACGATGAGGCCCTTCGCGCCGGTGGCGGCGGCCGACTCGGCGTACTGGGTGACCGTCTTGCGCGAGGGGATCCGGATGCGGTTGTTGGTGGAGGCGATGTTGACCGGGTACGGCGAGTGGACGAACACGTCGATGCCGGCCTCGCGCAGCGCGTCGGCCTGCGGGTGCGGCGGCTGCGCCTTCCAGCTCTGCGGGTCGCCGAGGAAGAACTGAACGACATCCGCATCTCGCTCGCGCGCGGCGCCGAGCGGGTCGTCGCTGTGGATGTGGGCGCCGATGCTCATGAACCGCGAGCGTAGTCGCCAGGTCCGACGCAAACGGGACTGCCCGCCCGCGGTCGGCTACGCCAGTCGGCCTACCCCGGGCGGGTCGACCCGGTACACAGAATTGATTCGCCTGGTCACCGTCACCGGGGCGGGTTACCTTCGTTAGGTCCGGTAGGTGCGTGGCCCACCGGTGTGTGAGCGGGAGGACAACATGCGAGGGCGTGTGCGAGGTGTCGTCGCGGCGGCCGCACTCGCGCTCGGACTCTCCGCCACCGGCTTCGTCGCGGGCGGCACCGCGAGCGCCGCGCAGCCCATCGTGGTCGGCGACTGCTCCACGACGGTCTCCGGCGAGCCGGGCACGCCGCTCGCGCTGAGCCCGGCCGCCGTGCTGGACCCGGTGCTCAACGTGGTCCGCGCCGTGCCGCTGATCGGCCCCGGTCTCGTCAGCCAGGTCAGCGCCCGCGTGTCGAGTATGGGCAACATCCCGCTGGGCACTCTGCCGGCCGCCGACACCTCGATCTCCGGCGGCACGATCGCCGCGGCCGCCGTGCCGCGCATCAGGTCGGCCATCCGGACCATCCCGCTCATCGGTGGCGTGCTCGGCCAGGTCGTCTCCGGCGTGCAGGGCGTGCTCTCGTCCGGCTGCGGCATCGTCGTCAATGTGGCGAACACGGCCGCGGCCCCGGTGCAGGACGGCACGAAGGCCGTCGCGGACACCTCGGAGAAGGTGGTCGGCGCCCTGGTCCCCGGCGGCACCGCGCCCGGCGGCGGTGGCCCCGGTGCCGAACTGCCCGGAGGCGGGAACGGGCCGGGTGGCCCGGGCGCCATGCCGCGCCCGAACCAGCCGCCGATCGGCGGTTACCAGCCGGGTGGCTGGTCGCTCTACCAGCCGGGCCTGTCGAACTTCGGCCGCTGGCCGATGGCCGACTACGGCTCGGTCCCGTACGCGCGGGCCGGCCTGTTCGCGCCCGCGCCGGGCGTGCGCTACGGCGGGAACGTGCCGGGCTACACGCCGGAGTTCGGCATCCTCGGCGCCGACCACAAGGGCGACGGCGTGCAGGCCGCCGGCCGCGCCGAGGCGCTGACGCCGCCCGAGGGCCAGAAGATCGCCCTGCCGGTGCTGCTCGCGGTGCTCGCGCTGTCCGTGGTCACCGCCGCGCTCGTACGGACCTGGGTGCTGCGCCGGGCACCGGCCGCGGCCCTGTAGCCTGTATCTCGCAAGACCCCTCCTGCCACGGAGAGCCCGTGGCCGCCGAGTCCACAGGAGGTGAGTGGTCTTCATGCGTCATTACGAGGTCATGGTCATCCTCGATCCCACTCTCGACGAGCGCACGGTCGCGCCGTCCCTGGACACCTTCCTCAACGTCATCCGCACCTCGGGCGGCAACGTGGAGAAGGTGGACGTGTGGGGCAAGCGTCGGTTGTCGTTCGAGATCAAGAAGCAGACCGAGGGCATCTACGCGGTGCTCGACGTGAACGCGGATCCGGACGCGGTGAAGGAGCTGGACCGCCAGCTCGGCCTTCAAGAGTCGGTGCTGCGGACTAAAGTCCTGCGGCGCGACCCCGCGGGGGCCTGAGACCGGGAGGTACAGCAAATGGCTGGCGACACTGTTATCACTGTGATTGGCAACCTGACCGCCGATCCGGAGCTGCGGTTCACGCAGTCCGGCGCCGCGGTCGCCAACTTCACCGTCGCCTCGACGCCCCGCATGTTCGACCGCCAGAGCGGCGAATGGAAGGACGGCGAGGCACTTTTCCTGCGGTGCAGCATCTGGCGGCAGTCCGCCGAGAACGTGGCCGAGTCGCTCACCCGCGGCGCCCGCGTCATCGTCAGCGGCCGGCTCAAGCAGCGCTCCTTCGAGACCCGTGAGGGCGAGAAGCGCACCGTCGTCGAGCTCGAGGTCGACGAGATCGGTCCGTCGCTGCGGTACGCCACCGCGAAGGTCAACAAGGTGAGTCGCGGCAGCGGCGGGGGCGGCTTCGGCGGCTCCGGCGGCGGCGCACCCGCCGACGACCCGTGGGGCTCCGCGCCGCCCGCCGGCTCCTCCGGCGGCGGGTTCAGCGACGAGCCGCCGTTCTGACCGTCCACTGACTGACTGATTCGGGAGACCAATCGTGGCCAAGCCACCCATTCGCAAGCCCAAGAAGAAGGTTTGCGTGTTCTGCAAGTCGAAGAAGTCCGACGCGCAGCCGATCGACTACAAGGACACCACGCTGCTCCGGAAGTACATCTCCGACCGCGGCAAGATCCGTGCCCGCCGGGTCACCGGCAACTGCAGCCAGCACCAGCGCGATGTCGCCATCGCGGTGAAGAACGCGCGGGAGATGGCCCTGCTGCCCTACACCTCGACCGCGCGCTGATCAGGAGTCCGCCGATGAAACTCATCCTCACCGCCGACGTGTCCGGCCTCGGTGGGCCGGGCGACATCGTCGAGGTCAAGGACGGCTACGGGCGCAACTTCCTGCTGCCGCGCAGGTTGGCGATCATCGCCACCAAGGGCGCGGAGAAGCAGGTGCAGACCATCCGCCGCGCACAGCAGTCGCGGGAGATCCGGGGTCTGGACCACGCGCAGGAGGTCAAGGCCGCGCTCGAGAGCATCGACCCGGTACCGCTGCGGGCCAAGGCCGCCGCCGCGTCCGGCAAGCTGTTCGGGTCGGTCACCACGACCGACATCGTCACGGCGGTCAAGGCGGCCGGCGGCCCGGTGCTCGACAAGCGCACCATCGAGCTGTCCGGTCACATCAAGACCGTCGGCAAGCACTCCGTCAGCGTGCGGCTGCACCCCGACGTCACCGCGGCGTTCAAGGTCGACGTCACCGCCGGCTGACCTGACGGAGAGTAACTCCTCTCGCCTCAGCCCCGTGCCAGGCTCACCCGAGTCCGGCACGGGGCTGTTGTCGTGCGCCGAGTTGTCCACATGTGGGTTAACCCGCCAGAGGGTGCCTTCGACGACACGCCGACGAGGCGGTTCGGCACGACACGCCGGACCCGAAGCGGTTAGTTTTTCCACAACCTGTACACAGGCCCTAAGCAGGGACTTTATCTCTCGTTGATCAAGCTGTCCACAGGTTGTCCCCAGCGGAGAAGGGGCCTGTGGTTCGTTGCCCTCAGGCATCCCCAGCTTGTCCACAGAAGCGTCCCCAGCGAGGTTTGGCACGGCGCGATCGCGACCTCTAACCTCTCGCGAGGTTCCTCGCTCTACGTAGGCACAACGGATGGCTGGGGCGGCGGCGACACGCCAGTGATCCTGGGGTTCTTTACGCCCGCATCGTGGTTGCCTAGCGTGTAGTATCGAACACCCGTGCGATTTTCGAGGAGGGGTTCTCGGTGGCGTTGACCGATGACCGTCCGCCCGCGGCCGCCCCCGCGGAAGGCGCGCTCGACCGGCAACCGCCCCAGGATCTCGCCGCGGAGCAGAGCGTGCTCGGCGGCATGATGCTGTCGAAGGACGCCATCGCGGACGTCGTCGAGGTGCTGCGCCCCGGCGACTTCTACCGACCGGCACACCAGGCGGTGTACGACTGCGTGCTCGACCTGTACGGCCGCGGCGAGCCGGCCGACGCGGTCACGGTGTCGGCCGAGCTGGAGCGGCGCGGGGAGCTGCGCCGGGTGGGCGGCGCGCCGTACCTGCACACGCTGATCGCCACCGTGCCGACGGCCGCGAACGCCGGGTACTACGCGGAGATCGTCGCGGAGAAGGCCATCCTGCGCCGGCTCGTCGAGGCGGGCACGCGGATCGTGCAGCTCGGCTACGCGGGCGCCGACGGCGCGGACGTCAACGAGGTCGTCGACCGCGCGCAGTCGTCGATCTACGAGGTCACCGAGCGGCGGATGAGCGAGGACTACGTCGCGCTCGAGGAGCTGCTGCAGCCGACCATGGACGAGATCGACGCCATCGCCTCGCGCGGCGGCTCGTCCCTCGGCGTGCCGACCGGCTTCGAGGACCTGGACGCGGTCACCAACGGCCTGCATCCCGGCCAGATGGTCATCGTGGCGGCCCGCCCGGGCATCGGTAAGTCGACGCTGGGGCTCGACTTCTGCCGGTCGTGCTCGGTGCGCAACGGGATGACCAGCGTGATCTTCTCGCTGGAGATGAGCCGTACCGAGATCGTCATGCGCATGCTCTCCGCCGAGGCCAAGATCCGCCTCGCCGACATGCGCGGCGGCCGGATGACCGACGACGACTGGACCCGGCTGGCCCGGCGGATGAGCGAGGTCAGCGAGGCGCCGCTGTTCGTGGACGACTCGCCGAACCTGACGATGATGGAGATCCGCGCGAAGGCCCGGCGGCTCAAGCAGCGCCACGACCTGAAGCTGCTCGTCGTCGACTACATGCAGCTGATGACGTCGGGCAAGCGCGTCGAGTCCCGCCAGCAGGAGGTGTCGGAGTTCTCCCGGCAGCTCAAGCTGCTGGCCAAGGAGCTCGAGGTGCCGGTGGTGGCGATCAGCCAGCTGAACCGCGGCCCCGAGCAGCGCACCGACAAGCGCCCGATGCTGGCCGACCTGCGCGAGTCCGGCTCGCTGGAGCAGGACGCCGACATGGTGATCCTGATCCACCGCCCGGACGCCTGGGAGCGGGACGACCCCCGGGCCGGCGAGGCCGACCTGATCCTGGCGAAGCACCGCGCCGGCCCGACGACCACCGTCACCGTGGCGCACCAGCTGCACTACTCCCGCTTCGCGGACCTGGCCCAGGGCTAGTGCGCCGCGGTTACGCGGTCAGCGAGGCGTGCAGCGCTCGGAGTAGCCGGTTGAGCGCGGCCTGGTCGGCGGGGCCGAGGCCACGGAGGAAGTCAGCTTCGATGTCCGCCGCCGACTTCGCCAGCTCGTCGGCTGCCGAACGGCCGGTTCCGGTGAGGGTGATGACGCGTCGCCGCCGGTCCGAGGGGTCGACGTGGCGGTCGATCATGTGCTGGTCAGCCAGGCCGTCGAGGATGGGCACCACGTTTCTGGGATCGACGGCGACGAGACGGCTGAGGGCCTGCTGTCCCAACGGGCCGCGTTCGCGCAGTGCCCGCAGGACCGCGTGTTGGGTCGGTGTCAGGTTGTGGCGACGCAGCATGCCGATCCAGCTTCGCTCGGCCAGCGAGCCGAGCCGGGCGAGCAGGTAGCCGGTCCCGGTCTCGAACGACAGCTGATTGCCGGTCTCACCCTTCATGCGATCATCATACGCCATGATATACATGAGCCATGACAGACATGAATCATGACCAAAAGCCCGTCTATCTGGTGACCGGAGCGACCAGCGGCGTGGGCCACGCCAGCGCCGCGCAGCTGGCCACCCGCGACACACGCGTCCTGCTCGGCGCCCGGTCGGCCGACAGCGGTCATGCCGCCGCGTCCGCGATCAGAGCACGGACCCCGAAGGCCGACCTCGAGGTCGTGGTCGCCGACCTGTCGGACATGAGGCAGGTGCGGTCGCTGGCCGAGCAGGTACTGCGACACACCACCCGCCTCGACGGCCTCATCCTCAACGCCGCCGAGGTTCGGACTCGGCGTGAGCTCGGCCCCGACGGGTTCGAAACCAACTTCGCCACGAACTACCTGTCCGGATTCCTGCTGACGCACCTGCTGCTGCCGTTGCTCACCAGCTCCGCACCCGCGCGGATCGTCGCCCTGTCATCGTCGAACCACGCCCACGTCAAGCACCTCGACCTGGACGCGTTGCCCACCGGCACCGACTTCAACCACATCCGGATGTACACGACGACCAAACTGCTCACCGTGCTGTTCGTGTCGGAACTCGCGCGACGCGCTCACGGAACCGGCGTGACGGCCAACGCCGCGGACCCGGGATTCGTGCGCACCAACCTCGGCCGGCACACGACGGGACTGTTCCGCCTCTTCCTCACGGTCACGCGCCCCTTCCAGACCTCCCCCGCCAAAGCCGCCCAGACAACGGTGTACCTCGCCACCGCACCCGAGGTCACGACGACCAGCGGCGGCTACTTCGCCAACGGCCGCCCCGCCCGGCCGAGCCCGCTCTCCCAGGACCCGGCAGTCGCACGCAAGCTGTGGGACCTCAGCGTCGACCTCCTGACGCGGCGCGGCCTCGCGTCAAGCGACGAGCTGACCTGATGTCGGTCGCCGGACGAGCGAGGGCCCGGGAGCGGGTGGCTCCCGGGCCCTCGTTCACCGGATCCGATCAGGCGATCGGGTGGAAGGTGAACAGGTTGGCCAGCGCCGCCCGGGTGGCGGACAGCGAGGCGTCGTCCAGGGTGGACGCGGTGTCCAGCCCGGACAGAGCCGGCGACTCGAACGGCATCGTGTTCAGCGACGGGTCCGGCACCTCGGGGAGAGCGCCGACCGAGGGCACGGTGGGCACGATCTCCGTGGCGTCGACGTCGCCCACGGCCGGCACGGCCGGCACGCTCGGCAGCTCGACGGTCGGCTCGGCGACCTCGGGCACCGCGGGGACGGCGGGCAGCTGGGTCGTCACCGCGGTGAGGTCACCCGCGGCCGGCAGCCCGGCGGTCACGTCGGACACGTCGGTCAGGTCACCGGTCGCGGGCAGCCCGCCGGTCAGATCACCGGTCGCGGGCAGCCCGCCGGTCAGATCACCGGTCGCGGGCAGTTCGGCGGGAACCGCCGGAACCGCTGGAACAGCGGGCACAGCCGGAACGTCGGCCAGGTCGGACACGTCGGCCAGGTCGCCGGCCGGCACGTCCGCCAGCGGGTTGCCGTCCAGCGGCAGGTCACCGAGCGGCAGGTCACCCAGCGGCAGGTCACCGAGCGGCAGGTCACCGAGCGGCAGGTCACCCAGCGGCAGGTCACCGAGCGGCAGGTCACCCAGCGGCAGGTCACCGGCGCCGAACGGGACGTCCGAGCGCGCACCCGGGAGCGGGTGGGGGAGCACGTGGTACTCGCCCGCCCCGGACACCGTGTTCGCGACCGCGGTCACCTGGTCCTTCCCGGGCACGCCGGCCATCCCGCCGGCGAACCCGTCGAGCACGCCGCTGAACACGCCGGCGAAGGGCACGTCGTGGTCGCGCTGCATCGAGCGACCCGACACCAGCGAGGGCACCTCGGTCGCCGACATGCCGCCGCCGTTGACCGGGAAGTCCAGCTGCGCCGACTCTTCGCCGACCGACAGGTAGCTGAGGTTGGTCGAGTCGGTGAACGCCTGCGCGAGCACCTCGACCGGCACGTCGTAGACCGGCGCGTTGGCGCCGACCGGGATCGTGCCGTCGATGCCGGACAGCGAGCCCGCCTGGCCGCTCGTGGTGGACGTGCCGCCGACGGAGTTGCCGCTGACGTTGTCGCCGTACGCCGCGGAGTCGCTCGCGACCGCCGCGACCGCGTCGCCGAACGGCTGCGCGACAGCGCCCGCGGGCACGTCGACCAGGTTGCCGGCCAGGAAGCCACCGTCGCCCGCGGTGTCGATGTCACCGCCGGAGGTGGCGAACGACGTGTTGTCCGCCATGGACGAGTTGACCCCGCCGACCCCGGAAGCCACGGCAGCGAAGCTCTGCGCCACCGGCAGCGCCTGGGGACTGACGACGTTGCCCGTGCCGAGGCCCGCGGTGCCGTCGGTGTGGACGTCACCACCCGCGTCGGACGACGTGGTGGACGACGCGTCGGACTCGTTGACACCCAGCGCCGCGGCCGACTCGCCGAACGCCTGCGCGGCCGAGCCGACCGGGCCGGACACCACGTTGCCGGCGAGCAGGCCGCCCTGGCCGTCGCTGTGGGCATCGCCGCCCGCGGTCAGGGTGCTGTCGTTCATCGCGGTCTGCTCGCCACCGGCCAGCGCGCTCGCGCCGGTGCCGAAGACCTGCGCGGGGATCGAGACCGGGACCTGCCCGATGTTGCCCGAGCCCGCGCCGCCGGTGCCGGTGGCGTTCGCGTCGCCGCCGGCGACGACCTCGTTGTCCGTGGTCGCCTCGGCGTCGGTGAACGCCACCGCGCCGCCGCCGTTGCCGAACGCCTGCGCCGCGCCCGCCACGGGGGCGGTCAGGTTGTTCGACGCGAGCACGCCGTTGGGGTCGTCGGTGTTGCTGCCGCCGCCCGAGGACGTCACCTTGGTCTCCGACGCGGTGGCCTCCGCGCCGCCGACCGCGCCGGCGACGTTGCCGAAGGTCTCGACCGGGGTGGCGACCGGGACGGTGGCCAGGTTCCCGCCGCCTACCGAGTCGTCACCGGTCGTGCCGGTGTGGCCGCTCGTGCCGACGACGGCGTCCTGCGTCGCGTCCGCGCCCGCGCTGCCCGCACCCGCGGCGGCGTTGCCGAACACGTCGACCGGCCCGGCCGGTGAGACGGAGGCGACGGCACCCGAGGCCAGGCTGTCGTGCCCGCGGGTGTAGGAGTCGCCGCCGGCGGTGGAGTCGACGGTGTTGTCGGCGATCGCGTCGGCGGTGCCGACACCGGTCGCCGCGTTGCCGAAGCCCTCGACGGGCACCGCGACCGGGGCGGCCGCCGTGCTACCGGACAGCACCGAGCCCTCGCCCGTGCTGCGGGTGGTGCCGCCGGCCGTCGTCGTGCTGTCGCTCGTGCAGTCCGCCGTCGCGGTGCCGACGGCCGCGCCGGCGTCACCGCAGAGCAGCGCCGGCCCGCTCACCGCGGGCGCGACGACGTTGCCCGCGCCCACGGCCGGGTCGCCGTTGGTCTCGAGGTAGGTCGGCACGCCGTAGAGGCCCTTGCGCAGCGCGCCGGCCATGGCGGTCGCGGAGGACACGGACGTAGCGTCCGCGCTGCCCGCGCCGGCGATCGCGTTGCCGTTGGCCTCGACCGGGGTGGCGACCGGCGCGGCGCCGATGTTGCCGGAGCCGAGGCTGTCCGCGCCGGTGGTGAGGACGGTGCCGCCGGCCGTGGCGTTCGTGTCGGCGGTCGAGTCGCTCTCCGAGTGACCGGCGCCGGCGATCGCGTTGCCGGTGACCTGCAGCGGCGTGGCCCAGTGGCCGGCCAGCACGTTGCCGGCCAGGACGCCGCCGCTGCCGTCGGTGGTGACGTCGCTCGTGACGAAGGTGTCCTGCGTGGCGGTGCTGGTGGAGCTGGCGTGACCGGCGCCGGCGATCGCGTTGCCGGTGATCTGCACCGGCAGCGCCCAGTCGAGGTCGACCACGTTGCCGGCCAGGAAC
Organism: Actinophytocola sp.; assembly: GCF_050699935.1. Lineage (NCBI taxonomy): Bacteria > Bacillati > Actinomycetota > Actinomycetes > Pseudonocardiales > Pseudonocardiaceae > Actinophytocola > Actinophytocola sp. The sequence goes on along the minus strand of NZ_JBOHGB010000144.1, from coordinate 2,666 downwards.
CCGCCCGCGCCGTTGGTCACGACGGACTCCGAGTCGCTGTAGGACTGGGCGGAGTCGTTGTCCACCTCGGCCTGGCCGAGGAGGGCGATCGCGTTGCCGGAGATGTCGACCGGCACGACCAGATCGCCGTCGACCCGGTTGCCCGCGAGCGCGCCGTCCGTCGTCGGCACGGCCATCGTCGGGATCGCCGGTACGGCGGGGAGTCCACGCTCGGCCGTCGCGGCGCCGAGCTTGTCGGTCAGCGGCTTGGCCTTGTCGAGGACCGGCCGCGCCTGCTGCTCGACCTTGCCCAGCAACGGGTTCGCCCGGTCGCCGACCTTGTCGGTGACCGGCGCGGCGGTGCCGGTCGCCGTGTTCACCGCGGTGTCGAGCGCCGGGGCGGCCTTCCCGGCCATCGGCACGGAGGCGGTCAGCTCGGTCGCGTCGAGCCGGATCTCCTTGTCGACCGGCGGCAGGTTCTTCTGGCCCAACGGCGTGCCGAGCGCATTGTTGTCGAGGTGGACGGGGACGCGCACAGACCCGTCGAGCGGCGATGCCGGCCGGTCGGGGTTGACGTCCTCGTCGGCAGAAGCGATGCCGGTGCCCAGCATCAGCAAACCACCCGTGACTAGCGCGGTCTGGAGACCTCGCCTGGCCCAGGTTTGCATCGTGTGATGCTCCTTTCGTATTCCTCTGGGGGTTTGGCGGGTGGTCGGGCGCGTCGACGTGGGACGCGCCGGGGCAGTCGACCACCCGGGTCGGGAGGGCGGGGATGAACCCGCGGTGGATTGGCGCGGCACCGGACCGTTTCGAGGCGGCGGTGCACCGGGCACGAGCACTCGGGGCTCGGCCGGTCGCGCCGCTTACTCAGTCAGGGGTGACGCCGGGCTGGGCGCCGGCGCGCCCGGGGGTGGTCACCTCGGTGGCGGGCACCGTCAGGCCGCGCACGAGCGCGGGCATGCGGTCCTGCCACGGCAGCGCCGCGAACAGCGACGAGTCGACCGGGTTGCCGGCGCAGCCGTGGCCCGGGGCCGGCGCGGCGGGAGCGAGCGGCGCCGGCCAGGTGGGGAGCTCGGGGAGGGACGGCATGCCCGGCGCTGGTGAGCCACGCCGGGGCATGCCGTCCGCGTAGGCGCGACCGGTCGCGGTGCGCTCGGACGTCGCGTCCGGGTCGACGCCCGGGGTCGTCACCTTGCCGGCGGCCCGGGGTGTGGCGACCGGCGCGGGTGACGGACTGTCGGAGCGGCCGAGGCCGGCGTCGTCACCCGGCGCCGGCGCCTCGCTGCGACCGACGTGCTCGATCCCGCACAGCGGGTCGACGCACTGGGGCAGCTGGTCCTCGGCGTGCCCACGGAATGTGTCCGCCGCCCGCTTGACCCGCTCACCGAGCTTCTCGACGGCGTGCGGCGGCGGGTCCTGGAGGCGGTCGGCGACGGGTTCCAGCGCGGGCCTGAGCGCGGTCTCCACCGCGCCGGTGACCGGCGAGACGATCGTGCGAACGACCGGGATCTCGGGCTCCGGCGTGGCGGTGTCGGCCGACGCGCCCGCGGTGGACAGGCACCAGGCGAGGGCGGTTCCGGCGGCGGCGCCGCCCACGACCGTCAGCGTGCGCAGGACGACGCGCCGCGCGAACGCAGCCGTGTCCCGAGCAGTGCTGGTCGCCTGATCCACCAAGAATCCTCGCCTGGGTTGGGAGAGCTCCGCCGCGAACGTCGCGCACTCGTTGCGATCACGTCTGTTGCGGCGGGCCGTGCAGCAGTGAGGTTTTCACCGCGCCGGCCCGAATCGCACGTTCAACACGGCTGAACCCCCTGATCGTGTGACGAACACAGCGTGTGTCCACAGCTCACGATTCGTAGTCAGCACAGGAGGAGGCACCCGCGGGCGCAAACCTGTCCACAGCCGGACTTCAGCCGAATTTCAGCCGGACTTCGTGGCCGCCGACCACCTGATCGCCTGCCGGATGTCCGAGTCGCTCGATAACGTTCAGAGGTGACCAGAACTCGCCGCGAGCGAAAGACCCCGCGCACGCCCCCGGCCGACGTGACCGAGCTGGTGCCCACCGGACTGCGGGTGAGCGCGGCGATGTCCTGGCGGTTCATCGTGGTGATCGCCGCGCTGTACGCCATCGTGTGGCTGGCGGGCTACTTCGCGCACGTGCTCGTGCCGATCGCGATCGCCCTGCTGCTGGCCGCGTTGATGGCGCCGGGGGTGGACCGGCTGGCGAAGCTGGGCATGCCGCGGTGGCTGGCCTCCGCGATCGTGATGGTCGCGGGCATCGCGCTCGTCGGCGGCCTGATCACGTTCGTGATCATCACGTTCACCGACGGGCTTCCCCAGCTGCAGCAACAGGTCTCGGACAGCCTCGACCAGATCCGTGACTGGCTGACCACCGGCCCGCTGCACCTGCGTGACTCGCAGATCCAGACGTTCCTCGACGACGCGATCGGCGCGATCGAGGAGAACCAGGCGGCGATCACCGCGGGCGCGATCACCACCGCCACGACGATCGGCGAGATCCTCACCGGCCTGCTGCTCACGGTGTTCGTGCTGATCTTCTTCCTCCACGACGGCCCGGGCATCTGGACCTTCGTCACGCGCGCCGCCCCGCGGCGGGTCCGCGACCGCGTGGACGTGGCCGGCCGCCGCGGGTTCGCCGCGCTGGTCAGCTACGTGCGGGCGACCGC
>NZ_JBOHGB010000143.1:0-18290 GCF_050699935.1 Actinophytocola sp. | reverse complement strand
AGCACGCGCATCTCAATCACCAGCCAGGGTGCCCCGAAGAGCCGGACGGCCACTCCTCAGGAGCCACCAAGGGCAAGACCCGATCAGCCACACCCGGCCCTCCCGGGCCACCTAACAACTTACGGAGACCCGATGCGCTCACTCCGCTACCTGGCCGCCGCTCTGCTCGTGACGGCCGGCGCGGTCGTCGCCGGCGGCACCGCCGAGGCGGCGGATCCGGCTTACCTGACGAAGGAGGCGACGTTCACCGACGTCGCCAACGGCTGGGCGAGCGTGGACCGCTACCGCGACACGACCCCGGGCTTCACCGACGAGCAGTACCCGCCGGACGGGCGCGGCGACCAGGACGGGCAGCGCAGGACGTTCTTCGGCGGCGAGGCACGGCCGTCCTCGTCGCGGTTCCTGCTCTACTCCGCGCCCGGCTGGGACACCGGCGCGAAGGCCACGCCGGTGCTGCTCGTCCACGGCGCCAACGACAACCCGGACCGCGCGTGGGCGAACCCGGGCGAGTCCGGCGGGTTCGGCTGCGGGTCGGCGACCTGCCCCTCGACCGGGCTCATGCAGTACCTGAACGAACGCGGATACCGGGTGTTCGCGATCGGCTTCGCGCACAAGCAGGGCGACAACCTCCAGCAGGCGCAACAGGTCGGTGACGCGATCACGATAATCAAGTCGCGCCTCGGCGCCGGTTCGGTGGACGTGGTCGGCTGGAGCAAGGGGATGATGTCGGCGCGGATGTACGCCGCGTCGGTGAAGCCGTCGTGGGGTCGGCCGTACGCGGGCGACATCCGCAAGCTGATCCTGCTGGGCGGGCCGAACGGCGGCTACGACTACCCGTTCGCGCACGGCTGGGCGCACGACTACTCGATCTGGCCGGAGTGCGGCGGCGCGGTGAACGCGCCGAGCCCGCACACCCGGATGACCTGCTACGGCAGCCAGACCCACCATCCGGAGCTGTCGATCACGCCGGCCGACGGCCACGACGCCTACCCCGGCCAGCGGCAGATGCTGGCGCGGTGGGACGGCGTGTTCGGCGTGAACACGACGACGCAGGACTGGCACACGACCTACTACGGCGGCAAGGGTTTCTACACCGACGGCCCGGGCATCCAGGCCGCGATCGACGCGGGCTCGCTGATCTCGCGGATCCAGTCGTCGCCCACGCCGGCCGACGTGCCGGTGTACCTGCTGGCCGGCGGCTCACCGTCGATCGTCGGCATCTGGAACGAGACCCGCGGCCCGAGCGACGGTGTCGTGTTCGTCCGGAGTGCCTTGTCCACCACCGGAATCTCGAACGTCGGCGCCACGACCCTGGTCGCCTCCGCGAACCACCTCCAGCTCGGCTGGGCCACCGCGGTCTCCTCGACTGTGGCGGGCTGGCTGTCGTGAAAGGATTTCCATGTCGAACCTGCTAGCCGGGATCACCGCCAGTGCGGTGCCCACCGACCGGCTGACCGTCAACGTCCTGTCCGTACGCGACACCGGCGTGCCCGTGGTCTTCGTGCACGGCAACGTGTCCTCGTCGCTGTTCTGGCAGCCGGCGATGCTCGCGCTGCCCGCGTCGTACCGGCCGCTGGCCGTGGACCTGCGCGGCTTCGGCGACACCGAGCCGCTGCCGGTCGACGCGACGCGCGGCGTGCGCGACTACGCGGACGACGTGGCGGGGGTCCTCGACGCCCTCTCGCTCGGCCCGGTGCACCTGGTGGGCTGGAGCATGGGTGCCGGGGTCGCCCTGCAGCTGCTGCGGGACCGCCCCTCCCTTGTCCGTACCGTGACTTTGGTGGCACCCGTATCGCCATACGGCTTCGGCGGCACGCGCGGTACCGAGGGCGAGCTCATCGACGAGGCGGGCGCGTGCTCCGGTGGAGGTGGGGGGAACGCGGACTTCGTGGCGGCGCTGGCGGCCGGAGACCGGTCGGCGGACACCCCGCTGTCGCCGCGGCAGGTGCTGCGGTCGTTCTACGTGAAGCCGCCGTTCGTCCCGGAGCACGAGGACATCTTCGTGGAGTCGATGCTGTCGACCCGGACCGGCGACGACCACTACCCCGGCGACAGCGTGCCGTCGCCGGGGTGGCCGGGCCTGGCCGCGGGCGGCCGCGGCGTGCTGAACACGATGGCCCCCAACCACTTCCGCTTAGACGACCTCCACGAGATCACCCCGAAACCCCCGATCCGCTGGCTACGCGGCGACGCCGACCAGATAGTGTCGGACGCGTCGATGTTCGACCTCGCGAACCTGGGCGCCCTGGGCGCGCTGCCGGACTGGCCGGGCGCCGAAACCCACCCACCCCAGCCGATGATCGCCCAGACCCGCGCGGTCCTGGACCGCTACGCCGCGGCCGGCGGAACCTACGACGAGATCGTCATCGCGGATGCCGGCCACAGCCCCCACATCGAGAAGCCGGCCGAGTTCTCCGCCGCCCTACGGGAGATCCTCGCCAAGGGCTGAGCACGTGCGAGCTACGTGAGCACGTCGACATGTTCGGCAGCCTCGCGCGCGATGTCGATGCGCGACCGGACCCCGAGCTTGGCCAGGATGTGCGACACGTGCGTGCCGACCGTGCGCGGCGACAGGACGAGCTGCTCGGCGATCTGCGGGTTGGACATCCCGCCTGCGACCATGCCGGCGATCCGCGTCTCGGTTGGCGTCAGGCTGTTCCAGCCCACCCGGACCTGCCGGTGCTTCGCGCGGGGGCCACGCCGGATGCCGTACCGGCGCAGCTGCGCGCGCAGGTGGGCCAGATCCCAGTGCGCGCCGAGCGAGTCGTAGACGTCGTCGGCGAGCGTGAAGGCCGTCCGCGCGGCGCGGCGGTCACCGTGGTCGGCGAACTTCACGGCGGCAGCCTCCAACGCCCGCGCACGCAGCAGCGGCAAGCCGGCGTCGTCGTACCGTTCCGCCGCGCCCTGCAGCAGCGACGGGTCACCGTCGAGCAGGCCCTGGCAGTAGGACGCGGTCGCGAGCCGGTGGGGCACCTGCGACCGGCGAGCCAGCGTCGCTGCCTGCTCGGCGATGTCGACCGCGGAGTCGAGCGAACCGGTGTGCGCGGCCAAGCGGGCGGCCTCTGGAAGCAGGTCCTCCATCTCGTCGAGCTCCTCGGCGTGGCGGTTGACTCCGGCGGTGAGCACCTCGAGCGCCTCCACCAGGTTGTCCGACATCTCGTGGTCGAGACTGCGCGCGAGCGTCAGCGACGCGACGACCCGGTTGCCGATCTTCTCCGCACTGGGCTCGGCCATGCCCAGGTGCTGCCGCGCAGTCGCCGGATCCCCACGGTGGAACGCGATCATCGCGGCGATGCCACGATCGCAGCACGTCACGCTCGGATCCTTGAAGTCGTCGGACAATGTCTCGACCTCGGCCTGCGCGTCGTCCCACCTCCCGACCTCGAACAACAACGTGCCGAGTGCGCTCTGCGCCTGCGCGAGCCGCACGAGGCTGCCGGCGTGGTCGGCCCGCTCCCGTACCTGCTCGGCGGCACGCAGGGCCTCGTCGTACCGGTCCAGATCCCCGAGCGCGACCGCCTGGTTGACCTGCAACAGCAACCCGAGATCAGTGAGCGCCGAGTCATCCCCGACCACGGTCAGCGCCCGCTCGAACAACGGCAGCGCCGCCGAAACGTTGCCCCGCATCATCGACACGATGATCAGTACGTGCAGTGACCAGCCGACCGCCCAACGATCGCCGGTGGCCTCACCGGTGGCGAGCGCTTCCTCGGCGACCTTCCCGGCAGCGATGACCTCACCTAGATCCCGGCGGGCCCGTGCCGTCATCACCAGCAGCCGCGCCCGGTGTCGCGCCGAGATTCCCGGCTGCGCCAAGGCCTGTTCCAGCTCCTCGAACGCCTTGTCGGCCCGCCCGACGAGAGCGCGGCACTGCGCCACGGTTCCGTGAAGGTCAACCAACAGGTCGGAGTCGTTGACCACGGCCATGGCCCGGGTAGCGACCCGCTCCGCCGCCGCGCGATCACCGGTCCGGAACAAGGCATCCGCGAGCCGGCACGCGAGCATCGCGCCGCGCGCGGTGGTCGCCGGACACCGGCGAGTCGCCTGCTTGAGCAAATCGATCGCGGTCCGTGGCGCCTGCGCGATGAGCGTCGGGGCGGCCTCCACCAGCCAATCCAGCAGTGACTCGTCCAGCGGGCCGGCACCGGGCGAGCTGACCGCCCGCAGCAGTTGCCGGGCGACTCGCTGGTCCGGTGCGCCGGCCTCGGCGAGCGCTCTGGCCGCATCCATGTGCCAGGCCGGACGGATGGCTTTCGCGATGTCGTCGTAGAGCGCCGTTCGGATGAGGGGGTGACGGAAGGCGAGCCTCTCACGCGCTTCCTTCAGCACTCCGGCGGCACAGGCCTCGTCGAGAACCGGGACCAGATCGGCGATCCGGCTACCCATGACGATCGCCAGGTCCGACACCAGGAAGTCCACGCCCAGCAACGCCGCGCCCTGTAGCACGGTGCGGATCTCCTTGGGCAGGAAGTCCAGTCGGTGGGCGATCGCGGCGACGAGCGAATCCGGCACTGGGCCGTCCGTCACCTCGACGAGGCCATCCTCGTCGACCGTGAGGCGATGCGACCGGACGAGCGCGTCCATCAGCTCGGTCACGTAGAGGGGGTTGCCCGCGGCATCGTCCGCGAGCCGCAGCAGCCTCGTGCTCGGCTTGCCGTCGGAAATCGAGGTGACCAGGTCGGCGATCGCCCTGCCCGGAAGGCCACCAAGACGGATGACTCCCTGCTCGCCGACTACCCGACGCACGGCGAGCAGCTCATCGCGTTGCGGGATCGGGCGAACAACGCCGATCAGTAGGAGGTCCGTACGCTCGACGGATCGCGCAAGCCACTCCCAGACGCTGATCGTCGCGACATCCGCCCACTGCAGGTCGTCGACCACGAGGATGGTGGGTGCGGCACTGCACAGTTCCGAGATCAGAGTCAGCATCTGCTCGGACGCGGCGACCGGCGGATCGGCGGAGCTCGTGACCTCACCACGGAGCAACCGCAGAATGGTTGCCAGCCGGGGCTCACCGGTGGCTTCCTTGTCCCGCAGGGCATCCAGCAACGGCTGGAGCGGCAGCGCCTGCCCCAGCTCATCGCCCTCGGCCCAGAAGCCCTGGTAGCCGCACTGCTCGGCGAAGCCGATCGCAGCGCGGGCCAGGGAGGACTTGCCGATGCCGGGTTCGCCCTCGATCAGTACGGCTCGCCCGGTTCCGGACCCGAGATCATCTATCCATTCGAGGAGTCGGGCGAGTTCCGAGTCACGGCCTACGAGTGCAGTCGTATCACCCGACATACCTCGACAGTAAGCCGCGACCTCGGCGCGAGCATCGGCCATCCGGGTGCCGTACCACCGATCGTGCATATGCACGCTGTCACCCAGACGCAGAGACACGTCTGTTAGCCATTTGTGACTTAGAGTGCTTGGTCAATTACGTGGTCTTATGTCATAGTTTTGTTGACCCAATATTTTGGGCCACTTCTACACCATCAACGCGAATGGGCATGCCAACCCGCGTCCTTATCTGACCGTATTGCTTTCGGGAGGCCAGAATGAGAATCGCGCGATGGATCACCGCCCTTGCTGCTTCGCTCCTTTTGCTTCTTGCGGCCGTTGGAACCGCCTCTGCCGCCCAGCCGGATATGACCTACAACAGCGTTCCGGAGATGACATACAACTGATCTGCGGAATTGAGTCATCTCTAGCGGCTACATCCGCTTTGGCTCAGAACTTTGTCCAGTGCGAGCGTCCGTGGCCGTAGGTTTACACGGTCGTCGATGGCCCCACCATCGCGATCCGTGTCGCCTGCGGCCCGGTACGCCGCCCGGTTCTGCAGGGCGTGCCCGAGGTCCACGAGCCGGCCACCGAGGTTGTACTCGTCACCCGCGGCCACCTGCTCACGCCTGCCGGCGTCCGCATCGAGCAGGCGGAGCACGAATCTGGCAATCTGGTTGTTCACGCTGGCCAGCTCGGCGACGAGTACCAACTCGTCGTGCCAGTCCGAAGCGGTCACCACTTCACCCCACGACCTATGTCGTCTCTGGTTGCGATCTCCAATGTTGGACTCAGCAAGCCTCGTTCCATCACCCGTGTGAGACATCGGTCAGTTGACCGATGTCGTAGGCATGTGTGTCCTGGCGCGTTCAGCAGGGCCGGCGGGGCTTCGGAGTCCTATCCTGGTCACTGACGGTCGCCAGCACGGCCGTGTTGACCAGGGAGAACGGAGTTCGCTGTGACCGCACACGACGTTGCCGCGCTCGCCGAGGCGCGGGACCGGCTCCGGGCGGCGCACCTGCGCCCCAGGAGCGGGCGGCCCGCCTCGAGCGGCCGGGGCCTGCACCACACCGCGCTCATCAGCAGCGATGTCGAGCGCACCATTCGCTTCTACCAGGATCTGCTCGAGTTCCCGCTCACCGAACTCATCGAGAACCGCGACTACCCCGGCTCGTCACACTTCTTCTTCGACATCGGGAACGGCAATCTGCTCGCTTTCTTCGACTTCCCCGGTCTCGATGTCGGGAGGTACGCCGAGGTGCTCGGCGGACTGCACCACGTCGCCATCTCGGTCGAGCCCGAGCGCTGGCGGAAATTGAAGGACAAGCTCCAGACGGCGGGCGTTCCCCACGAGGTGCACAGCGAGGTCTCGGTGTATTTCCAGGATCCGGACGGCGCGCGCATCGAATTGATTGCGGACCCGCTCGGGGAGATGTACGGCAACATAGTCCACTGACGAGAAATCCTCCCGTCAAGCGTCGAGCTCGACGAGAAATTTCCCGCTCGCTATAGAAACGATCTATCAGGCCGGTGACTCTTCGTAACCGGAGCGCCTTGCCAACCGCCATCCGGCGGCCAATAGGCGACCAGAGAAGTAAAGCACGCGCGTCAAGTGCACCGGAAGATGCACATGCAATTCGTCCGTCCATAGAGGACTAGCGTGGAAGGACGCCTTGCTGACGCTGAACGTCAGCAAGGCGTCCTTCCTGGCGGTCAGGCCGTCGCGGTGAACTGGGCCGAGTAGAGGCGGTGGTAGGCGCCGCGCGCGGCCAGCAGCTCGTCGTGGGTGCCCTGTTCCACGATGCGGCCCGACTCCATCACCAGGATCAGGTCCGCGTCGCGGATCGTCGAGAGGCGGTGGGCGATCACGAAGCTCGTGCGGGACGAGCGCAGGGCCGCCATCGCGTGCTGTACCAACGACTCCGTGCGCGTGTCCACCGAGCTCGTCGCCTCGTCGAGGATCAGCAGCGACGGGCGCGCCAGGAACGCGCGCGCGATCGTCAGCAGCTGCTTCTCACCGGCCGAGACGTTGGTGCCGTCCTCGTCGATCACCGTGTCGTAGCCGTCCGGCAGCGTGCGCACGAAGTGGTCCACGTGCGTCGCGCGGGCCGCCTCGACGATCTCCTCCTCGGTGGCCTCCGGCCGGCCGTACGCGATGTTGTCCCGGATCGTGCCGCCGAACAGCCACGTGTCCTGCAGCACCATGCCGGTCTGCGAGCGCAGGTCCTCGCGGCGAAGCGCGGTGATGTCCACGCCGTCGAGCGTGATCCGGCCGGCGTCGAGCTCGTAGAACCGCATGATCAGGTTGACCAGCGTGGTCTTCCCCGCCCCGGTCGGGCCGACGATCGCGACCGTCTGCCCCGGCTCGGCGACGAGCGACAGGTCCTCGATCAGCGGCTGCTCCGGGCGGTAGGAGAACGACACGTGCTCGAACTCCACGCGCCCACGCCGCTGCGCCGGCAGCGATTCCTCAGCCGGGTCGGGCTCCTGCTCCTCGGCGTCCAGCAGCTCGAACACCCGCTCCGCCGAGGCGACCCCGGACTGCATGAGGTTCGCCATCGACGCGACCTGGGTCAGCGGCTGGGTGAACTGCCGCGAGTACTGGATGAACGCCTGCACCTCGCCGAGCGTCATCGTGCCCGACGTGATCCGCAGGCCGCCGACCACCGCCACCACGACGTAGCTGAGGTTCGACAGGAACATCATCGACGGCATGATCAGACCGGAGATGAACTGCGCGCCCCGGGCCGCCTCGTACAGCTCGTGGTTGCGCCGGGTGAACTCCGCCTCGGACTCCTTCTGCCGGCCGAACACCTTCACCAGCTGGTGCCCGGTGAACGCCTCCTCGATGTGCGCGTTCAGGGCCCCGGTGTTCTTCCACTGCGCGATGAACTTCTTCTGCGCCCGCTTGCCGATCTGCGCCGTGACGAACACCGACAGCGGGATCACCGCCAGCGCGATCAGCGACAGCAGCGGCGAGATCGTCACCATCATCACGAGCACGCCGACGACGGTCAGCAGCGAGGTGAGCAGCTGACTCAGCGTCTGCTGCAGGGTCGTGGAGATGTTGTCGATGTCGTTGGTGACACGGGAGAGCAGCTCGCCACGGGGCTGGCCGTCGAAGTAGCGCAACGGAAGCCGGTGCAGCTTGTGCTCGACGTCCTCCCGCAACCGGAACACCACCCGCTGCACCACGCGGTTGAGCAGCAGGCCCTGGATCCAGCCGAACACCGACGAGGCCAGGTACAGCGCCAGCACCCAGCTGAGCACCCCGGCGAGCGCGGCGAAGTCGACGCCCGCGCCCGGGATGTCGCGCATGTGCGCCAGGGCGCCGTCGAAGATGATGTCCGTGGCGTCCCCGAGGATCTTCGGCCCCGCCACCGCGAACGCGACGCTCACGACGGCCAGCACGACCACGGCCCCGAACCTGAACCGCTCCGGATGCAGCCGCCGCGCCAGCCGCTTGGCCGACGGGCCGAAGGTCTGCGCCTTCTCCACCGGGCCCGTCATGCCGGGGAAGCCCCGACCGCCCATCATCGGACGGGGTCGCGCCTGGGTCGGGGTGCTCATGACGCCTCCTCGCAGGCTCCGAGACGCCGCTCGCGGTCGCCCTGTGTCTGATGGTTCGCTCCGCAGGCTCCGCTCACGACACCTGCTCCGGGGTCAGCTGGGACTCGACGATCTCGACATAGGTCGGGCAGGTGTCCATCAGCTCGCGATGGGTACCGAGGCCGACGACGGATCCGTTGTCCAGCACCACGATCTGCTCGGCGTCGAGGATCGTGGACACGCGCTGGGCGACCACGATGACCGCCGCGCGCCGGGTGTGCGGGCGCAGCGCGGCCCGCAGCTCCGCGTCCGTCGATAGGTCGAGCGCGGAGAAGGAGTCGTCGAACAGGTAGACCTCCGGCTCGCGCACCAGCGCCCGCGCGATCGACAGCCGCTGCCGCTGGCCGCCCGACACGTTGGTGCCGCCCTGCGCGATCGGCGCCTCCAGCCCACCGGGCATGTCCGCCACGAATTCGCGGGCCTGCGCGATCTCCAGCGCCTGCCACAGCTCCTCGTCGGTGGCGTCCGGGTTGCCGTAGCGCAGATTGCTCGCCACGGTGCCGGTGAACAGGTACGCGCCTTGGGGCACCAGCCCGATGCGCGTGCACAGGACGTCCGGGTCGAGCACGCGCACGTCCACGCCGTCGACGAGCACCTCTCCCCCGGTGGCGTCGATCAGCCGCGGGATGAGCGAGAGCAGCGTGGACTTGCCCGATCCGGTGCTGCCGACGATCGCCGTCGTCTTTCCCGCCTCCGCGCGGAAGGACACGTCCCGCAGTACCGGCTCCGCCGCGCCGGGATACCGGAACTCGACGCCGCGCAGCTCCACGTCCGCGTGCCGGGTCAGCTCCCGGACCGGCGCGACCGGCGGGACTACCGACGGCTCGGTGTCGAGCACCTCGTTGATCCGCTCGGCGCACACCGCGGCACGCGGGATCATCATCGAGATGAACGTCGCCATCATCACCGACATCAGGATCAGCACCAGGTAGTTGAGAAACGCGGTCAGCGCGCCGATCTGCATCTCCCCGGCGTCGACCCGGTGCGCGCCGAACCACAGCACCGCCACGCTGGACGCGTTCAGGATCAGCATCACGGTCGGGAAGATCAGCGCCTGCAGCCGGCCCACGCGCAGCGCGGTGTCGGTGAGCGCGGTGTTGGCGTCGGCGAAGCGGCGGGCCTCGGCCGGCTCGCGGACGAACGCGCGAACCACCCGGATGCCGGTCAGCTGCTCGCGCAGCACCCGGTTGACCTGGTCGATCCGGTCCTGCATCAGGCGGAACTGCGGCACCATCCGGACGACGATCAGCCCGATGCAGATGACCAGCACGGGCACGCAGACCAGCAGTAGCCAGGACAGCCCGACGTCCTCGCGCAGCGCCATGATCACGCCGGCGACGCACATGATCGGCGCCGTGATGAACATCGTGCAGATCATGGCCACCAGCAGCTGCACCTGCTGGACGTCGTTGGTGGTACGAGTGATCAGCGAGGGCGGCCCGAACCCCGCGACCTCGCGCGCGGAGAACCCGCCGACCCGGTGGAAGATCGCGGACCGGACATCGCGGCCGAAGGCCATCGCGGTGCGGGCGCCGAAGTACACGGCCCCGACCGAGCACACGATCTGCAGCATCGTGACGGTCAGCATCCAGCCCCCGGTCGACACGATGTAGTCGGTGTCGCCGCGGGCGATGCCGAAGTCGATGATGTCGGCGTTGAGGCTGGGCAGGTACAGCGTGGCGATGGTGCCGATGAGCTGCAGCACGACCACCGCCGTCAGCTCACCGCGGTAGGCCCGCAGGTAAGTGCGTAATAGGCGCGTGAGCACCGGTCCCCCTACTAGAAGAAACGGATCGTATCTAACATGTGTCAAACTAGACCAGGTCGATAAGAAACTCAACGTATCTTAAAGGTAAAGGGATGCTGTGACCGAGACAAAGTCCCGCCGGCGGGGCGCGGAGCTGGAAACGGCCATCCTCGAAGCCGCCTGGGCCGAGCTGAACGAAGTCGGCTACGCCGCCCTCACCATCGAAGGTGTAGCCGCCCGAGCCGGGACGAGCAAGCCGGTTATCTACCGCCGCTGGCCGAGCCGTGCGACGCTGGTGCTCGCCGCGTGGGGCCGCCAGCGACCGATGCCGACGGCGACGATCGACAACGGCGACCTCCGGTCCGACCTGGTCGAGCTGTTCAACATGATCGCCCGCCGGGTGGCGGGCATGATGAGCGAGATGATCGCCGGCGTGATGGGCGAGACGTTCCGGCACCCGGAGGTCGCCGCGCTGCTGCGCGACCGGCTCAAGACCGCACCTCTAGGAAACGCGATCGCCGAGATCATGCGGCGGGCGGCCGAGCGGGGCGAGCTCGAACCGGTCGAGGTGCCGATCCGGGCCGCCCACGTCCCGCTGGACCTGATCCGCAGCGAGACGATGCTCTGCCAGGGCCCGGTCAGCGAGGAGACGGTCGAGGAGATCGTCGACGACGTCTACCTGCCCCTCCTGCGCGGCCTCGCCCGCTGACCCGCGCCCAGCGCGCGCTCGAAGTACGTGACGAGGTCGCGGCCGTACCCGTCGAGGTCGAGGCCCGGGTAGGCGAGCACGTAGGTCGGCATGGCCTCCAGCGTCGCCCTGATCATCATCGCCATCGAGCGGACGGTGAACTCGCCGACCTCGCCCGCCTCCTGCCCGCGCGAAGGAACTGCGCCAGGGCGGCCTCCCGCATAGCCGCGTCGTGCGGCATCCGGGGCCGGCCCCGCTCGACGAACGCGCCGACATGGGCACGCAGCGGTTAGTAGTCTGCTCCTGTCGACCTCGGGGGAGGCAATGATGACGGATCTCGGCGGTTTCCCCTGCGCCGGGGTGGCGCGAGCCTGCGGATGCTGCGCCTGTCCACACTGCTCGCCGGCCGCGCCTGGTGGTCGCCGAAGGGCGCGCGGGCGGTCCGCTACGGTGCCGCACGGGGCCGCCTGGTGTCCACTTCGGACTCCGGCGACGGCGTGCTGCTGTGGGTCCACGGTGGCGCGTTCGTGAGCGGGTCGCCCCGGGTGGACCAGTGGCTGGCCGCGAAGTACGGCGCCCTGGCCGGGATCCCGGCCTTCGTGCCGAGGTACCGGCTCGCCCCCGAGCACCCGTTCCCGGCGGCCGCCGACGACGTGCTCGGAGCGTATGACGCCTTGCTGGCACGGGGTTTCGCCGCCGAGACCATCCGCGTCGCGGGCATCTCGTCCGGCGGTGCGCTCGTGGCCGGGCTCCTCGGCGATCTCGTGCGGGAGGGGCTGCCGATGCCGGGCGCGCCGCGATGCTGATCTCGCCCGTGCTGGACCTGACCACGGCGACGGTCCGCCGCACCGACGCGGCGCGACCCGACCCGTTCCTCGCGCCCGACTTCATCGAGCGGACCAACCTCACCTACGCCGGCGACACGCCGCTCATCCACCCGCGGCTGGACCTGCTCGGCGCCGACCCGGGCCGGTGGCCGCCGGTCCTGGTGCAGACCGGTGGCCTCGAGTGCCTCACCGGTGACGCCGAGCTGCTCCGGTCGGCGGTGTCCGAGGCCGGCGGGCGCTGCGAGGTCCAGATCTGGCCGGGTCGGCTGCACGGCTTCCCGGCCTTCGACATCCCCGAGGGCCGGGCCGCGCGCGAGTACGGCGGCCGGTTCCTCGCCGCTCCGCCGGTCACCAGGCCCGGTGCGGCTTGAACTGGGTGATCGTGCGGGACAGTGACTCCCGTGCCGTGGTCATCCACTGCGTCACGTTCGCGCGCTCGGCGATCTCGCGTGCCTTGCGGTAGTGCCCGTTCGCCGTCTGGACCTGACCGAGGCGGACGGCCAGGTCGCCGAGCAGCTGGGCGACCGGCAGCAGGACCGCGTAGCCGCCGGTGTCGCCGCCGGCCACCTCGTCGTCCAGCGGGCGCAGGGCGTTGTACGCCTCGATGATCCGCTCGTAGTCGCCCAGCGCGAGCCCGACCAGGCCGCGCAGCGCCATGACGATCTTGAACCGCATGTCCCGCGGGATCTCGTGGCGCGGCGTGGCGACCTCGCGGGCGTCCTCCAGCCGGCCGGCCGCGTGGAGGGTGAGCGCATAAGCCTCGGCCGCCTGCGCGGGCGAGCGGTGAAACGCCTGCTCGCAGAGCGCGACGTGGTCGGCGAGCTTGCCCGTCCACAGCGCGAGCGCCAGCGTCGTGACCGGGAAGTAGCTCTGCTCGACGTCGGCAAGGCCGGCATGGCTGGTCAGCTCCCCCGCGTGCTGGTACGCGAGCTCGGCCTCGGCGAACCGGCCATCGACCGTGTGCCGCACCCCGCGGTACCAGGCGGCGGTCGCCGCGGCGGCCGGCAGGTCGTAGGTCGTCGCCAGCCGCTCCAGCTCGGCGGCGTGCCGGTCGGCGTCCGTGAAGTACCCGCGGCCGCACGCGCAGCGGACCAGGGCCTGCCGGCCGGCCGCCTCGACGGCGATGAGCCCGTGGCACTGGCCGAGCGCGAGCAGCTCGGTCCCGATCCGCTCGCGCTCGGCCAGCGTGGATGTCCAGTAGCTGCGCCGGAAGCGGGCGTTGAGCGCGGTCGCGAGCAGGGCCGGGTCGCCCAGCCGGCGGGCGAGCACGACCGCGTCCATCGACGCCGGGTCGCCGCGCGGGTCGTCGGCCTGCTCCAGCTCGATAGCCAGGCTCGCCAGCAGCTGGCAGCGCAGCTCCCGGAGGTCGGCTGGGAGCTTGTAGAGGGTCCGGTCGATCAGGTCGACGAGCTTGTCGGGCATGCGGCCGGACGGGTGCTGCGGGTACAGGTCGTGCGAGTCGTAGGCGACGATGACGCGTGCGGTCAGCTCGGGGTCGCCGATGCCGACCACCTCTGCCAGCGTGTCGTCGCGCAGCGCGCGGGCCGAGGCGCGCTCGCCGGCGATGGACAGCGTCCGGATGGTGCCGATCACGAGCTCGAGCCGGTCGCGCACGGTGCCGCCGGGCGCGTGCGCGTAGGACAGCACCGCCTGCTGCCAGAGGCCGGCCGCCTCCCGGTGCGCGTAGCGCCGTTCGGCCTGCTCAGCCGCGAGTCGCAGGTACCACGCCGCCTTGGCCGCCGCGTCCGGCGCCTGCGCGGCGTCGAAGTGGTGCGCGAGCGCGACCGTGTCGCCCGGCCGCAGCTGCTCGAGCGCGGCGCCGACCCGCGCGTGCAGGCCGGTGCGACGCAGCCGGGAGATGTCGTTGTACAGCGTGTCCCGCACGAGCGCGTGCGCGAACCGCAGCGACCGGGTGGCGGTGTGCGGCTCGTCGAGGATGCCCGCCCGCAGCGCGGCGTCCAGGCACTCGATCAGCGCGTCCTCGCCCATCCCGGTCATCGCCGAGAGCACGTCGAGGGTGAAGTCCCGACCAATCACGGCGGCGTGGTGGAGCACCGACTGCGCGGTCGCCGGCAGCCGCGCGACCCGGCGCCGGACGATGTGCCGCACACTCGGCGGCACCTCGCCGACCGCCGCGTGCTCGCCGTCGGTCTCCAGCAGCCGGGCGATCTCGCGGACGAAGAACGGGTTCCCCTCGGTGCGCCGCGCGATCGCGGCGACCGTGTGGTCGGTCAGGACCCGGGTGCACAGCTCGTCGATCAGCTCGGCCACCGCGCCGGTGTCCAGGCCGGTGAGCATGACGTGCTCAGGCCCGTAGCGGGCGAGCGTCGCGAGCGTCTCCGCGAGCTGCTCCCCCACCTCGGTCGGGCGGTAGGTGACGAGCATCAGCACCGGCTCACCGAGCAGGTCGTCGACCAGGTGGGCGAGCAGGGCGAGCACCTCGCCATCCGCGTGGTGCAGGTCGTCGAGAACCACGAGCAGCGGGCTGCTGCGCGCCACGGCGCCGAGGTAGCGGCCGACCGCCGTGCGCAACCGATAGCGCGCGGCCGGCACGTCGCCGGCGGCGCGCAGCGTGACGTGATCGTTGAGCAGCGGCGCGAGCTCCGTGGCGTGGTCCCGCGGCGGGAACCGGTCGACGAGGCCCTGCAGGACCTCCGTCCACGGCTGGCCCGCCGGGCTGCCCTCCCGCTCCGGGCAGTTGCCCCACGCGACCGTCCAGCCGTCGTCGGCGAGCCGCCGGGCGATTGCGGCAGCAAGGGCGGACTTCCCGATTCCCGGCTCGCCGGACAACAGCGCGATCGTGAACCGGCCGGACTTCGCGACGGCAGCCGCGCGGCGCAACCGGGCCAATTCCTGGTCGCGGCCGAACAAACTCGGGTCGGCGACTTCGCGCACCGCCGGGATTTCCCCGTCTCGCGGGTGGTCGGGCAGGTGCAACCAGGCAGTCGTGGTGGTTTCCTTGACCTCGACCGTCACCGATCGGTAGGTGGCCGGATCGCAGACCCTGCTGTGCCGCACGACCTCCTCGAAGAACCACGACGACGTGATCACCGCGAGCACCCCGGAGGATTCCGTGAGCATCGTCTTCAACGGCGCGG
Source organism: Actinophytocola sp. (assembly GCF_050699935.1). NCBI lineage: Bacteria > Bacillati > Actinomycetota > Actinomycetes > Pseudonocardiales > Pseudonocardiaceae > Actinophytocola > Actinophytocola sp. The sequence goes on along the minus strand of NZ_JBOHGB010000143.1, from coordinate 3,062 downwards.
AGTCGAGCAGCCGGAAGGCCAGATTGAGGGCGACGGAGGTGACGCCGTGCTCGTCATAGTTGATCTCCCCGGCGTGCAGCGCCATTCTCAGTCGCACCTGTTCGGCCGCGCGGCGACGGCGGTTGTGCCGGTCCAGCGCCGCCGCCAGCGCACCCGGCAGGACCTCGACGAACGGGCCTTTGGGCATCTCCGCGGGGGCGAGCACGAGCACCCCGTCGCCGCGGTCCTCGCGCTCGCAGTCGGGCCAGGAAATGCCGGCGACCCGGAATGCCTGTTGCAGCGCGCGATAGAGGCCGGTACGCACCGCGACCTGATCCACGTTGTTCCGCCGGTGATCACCGAATCCCACCACGTCGACCACGAGGATGGTTCGGTGCACCGCCGCCCGAGGACGTGTCATAAAACCTCGCGAACTTGCGAAATGGACAGCCGAATATGTCACTGCAATCAGCAAGGAAACCCGCGCTGCCACCCCCAGATGAGACACGCCACTAATTCTTGCTAACCCATGTGTGTAACTGGCTGGCTACGATACGGACAGCGCGACCGGTTCGCCAGTGTTGACCGGTTGACAACCGACGAAAGTATTTCCGTCCCGCCGGCGACAATCGCATTCAACGGCATTCGAAGGAACTCAACAGTGCTCAACGGCATCGGCGTTCAGCGGAAGCGCAGGGACCTCTCGATCATCGGCTTGAGTGACCGGCTGAACTCGCGGTTCAGGTGGTTGGCGTCGTAGTACACGGCGACGTTGCCGACCACCGCGTAGCAGTGGCGCCGGTCGCAGAAGTAGTCGGTCAGGTCGACCAGCGACACGCCCCGCACGCGGGTCGTGCGGGTGGCCTCGACGAGTGGGTCCGGCGGCTGGGCGACCTTGCGGTCCACCGCACACGCATTCGGGTCGGTCGGGTTGATCACCACGCAGTCGGCGTCGCGGACCGCGCCGTTCAGCGGCGGGTCGGCGAGCACCACCACACGGGCGCCGAGGCCGGTCCACAGCCGCCAGTACGGTTCGAGGCCGTCGCGGTACTGCTCGGCCTGCGACCGCCCGCTGCCGTCGTCGGCGATCTCCTTGCGCGCGTAGAACGTCATCACCACGGCCGCCGGCCGGTCCGCGGCGATCACCTTGGCCATCCTCGGAGTCCAGTCCATGCACGCCTGAGCGCCCGCCTTGTCCGCGCCGGGCACGGCGTAGCCGCCGAACTCGATATCGGCGAACGGGCAGCCGCCGAGGTAGGCGAGCTTGAGTATCCACTTGCGCTCGCGGGCCAGGTCGAACAGCGGGCTCTGCCACTGCTGGGCGTGCGAGTCGCCGATGAGCCACACGGTCCGCGGGTCGGGCTCGCCCTCGCTGAAGTCGCAGACGACCGTGGTCCTCTTGTCGCCGACCATGTTGTCCCCGGTCGATCCGCAGCCGTCCACGAGCCGGTAGTACTCGTTGACCGGCCCCATCTCCACGACCTTCGCCGGGCCGAACCGGGACGCGCAGCCGTGCGCGGGGACCATCGCCGGGGCGCCGTGGCAGGGCGGCGGGCGCTTGGCCACCTCGGCCACCTGCCGTTCGGCCTCCCGCTCGGCCTGCTCGACGTGCCGGTCGTAGGTCCAGGTCAGCCCGTACGCCACGGACGCGAGCACCACGAGCCCGCCGACCATGCCGGTGAACGTGAGCCTCGTGCTGCGCGCGAGCGGCTTCCAGGTCCGGAACAGGTCCTCCACGAGGTACGTCGACACGATCGACAGCAGGAGCGCGGCGCCGAGGACGGCGAGCTCGTACGGCAGCGTCATCCGCCCCGCCGGCAGCAGGTCGCCGAGCGCGAACGGCGCCAGCAGGATCAGCGGCCAGTGCCACAGGTACAGCGAGTAGCTGACGTCGCCCACGAGCTGCACCGGGCGGGACGCGGTCACCACCGTGTGCCACTGCGTCTCACCTCGGTGACCGGCCATGATGACCAGCGCCGTGCCCACGGTCGGCACCAACGCGAGGTAGCCGGGGAACGGGGTCTCGTGGGTGTAGGCGAACGCCGACCCGACGATCATGGCCAGGCCGGCGAAGGCCACGAACCCGGCGGCGACCCGAGGCAGCGCGAGGCGGGCACCGGCCAGGGCGATGACCGCGCCGAGGGCGAACTCCCATATGCGGACCGGGGTGACGAAGTACGCCTCGTTGGGCGACTGCTCGGTGAGGTAGACGCTGTACGCGAGCGAGCCGGCGCCGACGAGCACCATGCCGGTGAGCTGGGCCGGCCGGTGGTGGATCTTGTACAGCCCGAACAGGAGCACCGGCCAGAACAGGTAGAACTGCTCCTCGACCGACAGCGACCAGTAGTGCTGCACGATGCTCGCGGCCGCGTCCGCCGCGGAGTAGTCGACCGAGTTGACCGCCAGCAGCCAGTTCTCCCAGTACGTCGCGCTCGCGAAGGACTCCTGCGCGGTATCCGCCCAGCGCGGGTAGGGCAGCAGGAAGTAGGCCGCGACGAGGCAGGCGCCGAGCACGAGGAACGCGGCGGGCAGCAGCCGGCGCGCGCGGCGCGCGTAGAAGCGGCCGAGCCGCAGCCGTCCGGTGGTGTTGATCTCGCGGGTGAGGTGGGAGCTGATCAGGAACCCGGAGATGACGAAGAAGACGTCGACGCCGATGTAGCCGCCGGGGAGCCAGCCGGGCCAGAGGTGGTTGACCACCACGGCGAGGACGGCGATGGCCCGCAGCGCCTGGACGTCGGTACGAAACCCGCGCGAGGCACGCTCGGTACCCGAGGTGGCCGCCGGTTCGCGGCGCTGCTCAGTGACCGTTTCCACGCTTCGCCTGCCCCCACAGGATTTCGCCCCGAACCGGATTCGCCTCCCGGCGGAGGGTACCTGACCGATCCGGCGGCTCGGCCGACCCGGCACACTCGGGGCGTGCGGCTGCCCGACCTTCCCGTCCGCGCCGTGCTGGACGACGTCACCGAGGCGCTCGCCCGGCACGGCGCCGCCGTGCTCGTCGCGCCGCCCGGGACCGGCAAGACCACGGTCGTGCCGCTGGCGCTGCTCGACGCGACCACCGGCCGCGTCGTGGTGGCCGAGCC
>NZ_JBOHGB010000142.1:0-18532 GCF_050699935.1 Actinophytocola sp. | reverse complement strand
CCGCCGCGCCGGCCACTCGGTGGTCGGCGCGGCGACGGACAGCGCCGGCGTCGCGATCGCCGTGCTGGAGAAGGCGGTGCCGCGCGCCGACCCGTAGCGGCAGGGTCCGCGAAGCGACGTGACCCCGTGGGACGTGGGCTGCTCGACACTGCTCGACAGTGTGACGATCATGCTCCAGGCTTGCGGGGAGCCATGACGAGGACCGACGAGGAGGGACCATGGAGTCCGACCCGGCGCCGAGGGTGGAGCGCCCGCGGCCGACCGACATGTCCGAGCGGCAGCTGGGTTTCCGGCCGCAGCGGGCGGTTCGGTGGTTACAGCCGGGCGTGCTGATCAGCACGGGCGCGCAGTCGGTGATGGCGGAGATCTTCGGCTCCTTTGCGGACAAGCGGGAGCTCCAGGGCACGCTGCCGGCGGCCGTGCACCGCCACGACGGCGACGACGAGCTGTGGTTCGACTTCGTCGCCGATCTCGGGGACGGCTTCGACGCCACGCACTCGATCGCCTCGTTGCTCGCCGCACCGGAGCTGCTGCCCGCGGGTGCCACGGAACCCTTGCCGCGCGGGCGGATTCTCGTCATGGGCGGTGACGAGGTCTACCCGGCCGCGTCCACGACGGCCTACGAGGACCGGGGCAAGGGCGTCTACCGCGCCGCCCTGCCGGTCGCCCCGGACGACGCGCCGCGGCTGTTCGCCCTGCCCGGCAACCACGACTGGTACGACGGGCTCACCACGTTCCTGCGTGTCTTCGCCCAGGGGCGCCCTTTCGGCGGCTGGGCCACCGAGCAGACCCGCAGCTACTTCGCCGTCGCGCTGCCGCGGCGGTGGTGGCTGTTCGCGATCGACACGCAGTTCGACGACTACGTCGACGCGCCGCAGCTGGAGTACTTCCGCACGGCGGCCGAGGAGCTGCGCGAGGGCGACGCGGTCATCCTGTGCACCTCGACCCCGGCGTGGGTGCCGGCCGGCTCGGGCGGTCGGACGAAGGGCTACGACACGTTCGAGTTCTTCATGCGCGAGGTCATCCGACCGCGCGGGGCGACCGTGCCGCTGATGCTGACCGGCGACAAGCACCACTACACCCGCTACGCCGAACGGGACGGGACCGCGCAGCGGATCACCTGCGGGCTCGGCGGCGCGTACCTCTCCGGTACGCACAAGGTCCCGCGCGAGCTGTGCCTGCCGCCGCCGCGCTCGCGCGTGCGCGCGCCGGCCACGCCGCGGTGGCTCGACCTCAAGGCGCGCTACCCGGGCAAGACCCAGTCGGAGTGGCTCGCCGCCGGCGTGTTCCGGTTGCCGTGGCGCAACCCCGGCTTCTGGGCGCTCACCGGCCTCACGCAGACGGTGATGTCGCTGGCCATCCTCTTCGGATTCGGGGAGACCGCCGACCCGGCGCGCCGGGGCGTGTTCGGGCAGCTGGCCGCCTGGGCGCCGTCGGCGATCGCGGCCACCGTGCTGGTGTTGGCCGGCATCGCGTTCGCCCGGCTCGACATGCCGAAGACGACCGCGACCAACGCGTTCGCCGGGATCGCGCACGCCGTCGGGCACCTGGCGCTGAGCGTCGGGTGGGCGTTCACGGTCCGGTGGCTGTATCGCGACGTGCTCCCGGACGGGACGGCCGCGGACTGGCTGATCTTCGTCATCGTCGTGGTGGCCACGCCGCTGCTGATCGGGTTCCTGGACTCGGAGATCGTCGCGCTGTACCTGCTGATCGCGAGCCGCTTCGGGATCAACTCCAACGAGGTGTTCGCCGCCCAGAGCCTGGAGGACCACAAGGGCTTCCTGCGCCTGCACATCGACCGCGAGGGCACGCTGACCGTCCACCCGATCACGTTGCCGCGGGTCTGCCGGCGCTGGCGGGCCGACCCGGGCGGCGCGCCCACCGACCCGTGGCTGGTTCCCGAGGAGGAGCTCGCACCGACGCTGATCGAGTCACCGATCCGGATCCCGCGGGCTTGACGGGCATCGGCTCGGCCGGTCCGGCGACCGTGCGTGCGGTCGCCGGACCGGCCGTGGCCGGAGGTGCCGGAGACGGGTGAGGGGGTCTCCCGCCCCCGGCACTGGCCGCTACCGCGGTGGCCGGCGGCGTTACCGGCCCCCGCACCACGGTCTACTGGCGCGGTGGGAGGTTGAACTCCTCCATCGCCATCACCGGGCGCAGTCGCTTCTCGGCGCCGCCCTTGGTGAAGGCGTCCCGCAGCACGTCGTCGCCCAGCAGGTTGCCGAGCGCGCCCATGATCATGCCCTGGTCGAGCGCCAGGTACCGCTTGGCGACCGTGCCGCTGCGCACGGCGATCGAGTCGTAGAACCCGCCCGGGCCGTAGCTGTCGAAGTCCCGGCGCAGCTTCGCGAGCTCGGTCAGCGCCGCCTTCGGCTGGTAGGGCAGCGCCAGCACCACCGCGTGCGGTGTGACCACACCGTCCCCATAGGACTCCGGACGCGGCTGCGCCTCGCGGCAGCCCTCGAAGCCCACGTCGACCGCGGTGCGTTCCTGGTCGCTGGTGTAGCCCTCGGCCTGTATGCCCATGACGTCCACACCGTACTCGCGGTACCCACCGTCCGGGTTGGACGCGGGGGAGAAGCCCCAGTGGCCGTACTTCGCGTCGTTCAGACCGTGCTCGATCTGGCCGCGGACGTACACCGAGTGCTGGCGTGCCCAGGACTTCTTGCCCCACTTGACCTCCGGCACGAACATGTCCGGCATCAGCTCCTCGAACATGTCGCCGCCCCAGGTCGGGACGAACTTCAGCCCGCGGTAGGTGTAGTGGCCCTCGAACACCGGGATGCCCAGGTAGTCCACGAACGTCCCGGGCGGCTTCTGCTCCTGCCAGCCCCAGTCACAGGTGTCGGGCATCGTCCGCCACGGCACGAAGTAGTGCTCCGGCGGCACCTGCCCCAGCGAGATCGCCACGTAGCTGATCATCCGCGTCTCGCTCGCGAAGTTCCCGTACGTGTGGCACGTGTACCAGACGTCCGGGCCGTTGTCCGGGTAGTTGCCGACCAGCGAGCAGCCGGGTGGCTCCTCGTCCCAGAAGCCGCCGCGCATCAGGCCCGCCCGCACGTCCGGTGACCGGCCCGCGGGGTCGTAGTAGAACGCGAAGTCCATGCCGGCCAGCAGCTTTTGTGCCTGCGCGCGAGCCTCCGGCACCGCGTTGCGCACGACCATGAGCGCCGCCGCCATCCACGCGTTGTCCACACTGGACAGGAACGGGTACACCGTGGAACCGTCCTCCGGCCAGACGCGTAGCTTCTCCAGCGTCGCCGGATTGTACCAGTTGTAGAACTGGCCCGAAGCCGGGTGCCGCTCGACCTTCGCCATCGAGCCGAGCGCCTTCTTCGTCCGCGACACCAGCTCCTTGCGGCCGATGAGGCCGGCGTCCTCCGCGACGATCGCCGACCACAGGTACGAGCCGACGTTGGTCGGCGAGGTGTAGGCCGACCGGGACGCGGGGTCGAGGTCGCCCTCGATGTTGTCCGCCGGCAACCCGGTCTCCGGGGCGACCATCGCCGTGAACGAGCGCCACGTGTCGCGCAGCAGCGTGGTCTGGCGAGCCCGCTCCGCGGACGCCAGCTCCCGGTCGTCGGGCGCGGCGCTCGCGGCCGGACCCAGTGGCACGACCACGGCGACGGCGAGCACCGCCGCCAGCGCGATCCTGCGGATGGGGGCTAATCGGGCCATATCAGGGATTCCTCCTCATTTGAGACCGGTGGTGGCGATGCCGCGGACGAAATGCCGTTGCAACAGGACGAACACGATCAGCACGGGCAGCACGATCACGACGGACCCGGCGAGCAGCAGGTCGTAGCGGGTCTGGTTCTGCCCGATGGCGTACAGGGCGAGCGCGACCGGCAGCGTGTAGTTGTCCTCTGTGGTCGCCGCGACCAGCGGCCACAGGAAGTTGTTCCACGACGCCAGGAACGTCAGGATGCCTAGCGTCGCCAGGGCCGGGCGGCACAGCGGAAGCACGATCTGCCAGTAGATCCGCAGCTCGCTCGCCCCGTCGATGCGGGCCGCCTCCAGCAGGTCCTCCGGAATGGACAGGATGAACTGCCTCATCAGGAACACACCGAACGCCTGCGCGAGGAACGGCAGGATCAGCCCGGCGAGCGTGTTGACCAGGCCGAGGTTGCTGGACAGCACGAACAGCGGAACCATCGTCACGATGCTCGGCACCATGATCGTGCCGAGCACCACGAGGAACAGCACCCGCTTGCCGGGGAAGGAGAGCTTCGCGAGCGCGTAGCCGGCCGCCGAGCAGAACAGCAGGTTGCCGACCGTCGTGAGGACCGCGACGACGACGGAGTTCGTGAAGTAGGTCGGGAAGTCCAGGCGGTCGAACAACACCTGGTAGTTGCCGGCCGTCGGGTCCCGCGGCCAGAAGGTCGGCGGATCGGCGCGGATCTCGGCCTCGGTCTTGAACGACGACAGCGCCATCCACAGGAACGGCCCGATCATCACCACGAGCCCGGCGACGAGCACCGTGTGCAGCACGACCCGGGCGACCAGGTCGCGGGAGCGCGGCTGGTCGGCTCGGCGGCGGACCGGTCCGGGCGCCGGGGGCGGGTTGTCCGCCCGGGTGTCCAGGGTGCTAGTCAACGTTGTTCCTCAGCAGCCGGAACCAGGCGATCGACAGCAGCACCACCACGACGAACAGCACGTAGCCCATCGCCGAGGCGTAGCCGTAGTTGCCGAAGCCGAACTGGTTGTAGGTGTGGTAGGCCATCGACAGGGTCGAGTCGAGCGGTCCGCCCTGGGTCATCACGAACGGCTCCTCGAAGAACTGCACGTACCCGATCGTGGTGATCACCGCGACGAACAGCATCGTCGGCCGCAGCATCGGCACGGTGAGGTAACGCAGCTGCGCCCACTTCCGCGCACCGTCGATCGTGGCCGCCTCGTAGAGGTCCTTCGGGATCGCCTGCAGCCCGGCCAGGAAGATGACCATGCCGAACCCGAGGTTGCGCCACGCACCCATCACGATCAGCGTCGGCAGCGCGAACGTCTCGTCGTCGAGCCAGCTGGGCCCGGAGATCCCGAGCCCGCCCAGGATCTCGTTGAGCAGTCCCGTGTCCGGCTGCAGGATGAACCGCCACACCACCGAGATCGCGACGATGCTCGTGACCACCGGAAGGTAGTAGCCCACCCGGAACAGGGCCCGGAACCGGACCAGCCCGGAGTTCAGCCCGAGCGCGACCAGCAGCGACAGGGCCATCGTCAGCGGGACGCCGACCACCACGAAGACCGCGGTGTTGGCCGAGGCGGTGAGGAACTTCGGGTCGTCGAACAGCCGCAGGTAGTTGTCCAGGCCGACGAGGTTCACGCCCAGCGGGTCGAGCAGGTCGGCCCTGCCGAGGTCGGTCAGGCTCATCACCAGCGACGCCACCACCGGCCCCGCCGTGAAGAGCAGGAACAACGCGGCGAACGGCAGCGCGAAGGCCCAGCCGGTCAGCGCCCGGGACAGCACTCCGGGCCGTGCGGACATTTTCAGCCCCCGGTGCCGATCGAGGTGGCCTGCGCCTGCATCGCCTTGGCCGCGTTCGCGGGGGTCGCGGTGCCCTTGGCGATCTTCTCGAGCTCGGTGTCCACGCCCGCGGCGATCTGCTCCCACGTCGGGATCGCGGGCGGCGCCTTGGCCTTGTTCAGCTGGTCGCCGAACGTCTTCAGCAGCTCGTCGCCGGCGAGCGTCTCGTCCTCCCACGCGGCCTGCACCGCGGGCAGGTCCTTGACCGTGTCGTACCACTTGACCTGGACCTCGGGCCGCATCAGGTACGACACGAACTTCCAGGCGGCGTCCCGGTTGTCGCTGTTCTTGAACACCGACATGTTGCTGCCGCCGATGAACGAGGTCACGTCGCCGGACTCGTTCGGCATGGGCCACACGTCGTACTTGCCCTCGCCGCCGAGCTCGTCGAGCAGGCCGATGTGCCACGGGCCGGACACGATCGCGGCGATCTCGCCGCTGAGCAGCCTCGGCTCCTGCTCGCCCTCGTCCAGCCTGTTCTTCGAGGACAGTCCCTCCTGGTAGAAGGACTGGTAGTACTCGTACGCCTCGATCGCCTCGGGGGAGTCGAGGGTGAACTGCTCGCCGTTCCAGATGTCGCCGCCGTTCTGCCAGACGAACGGCATCACGGTCTGCCAGGAGCCGGTCTGCCCGGGCTGCAGGTAGAGACCTTGCTCGGCGCCGCCCTTGGCCTGCATGTCCTTGGCCGCCTGCTTCAGCGAGTCCCAGTCCCGCGGTGGCTCGGTGACGCCGGCCTTCGCCGCGACGGCCTTGTTCACGTACAGCGCGCGGGTCTCGACGTACCACGGCACGCTGTAGGAGGTGCCGTCCACGACACCGGTCTCCCACGCGCCGGGGAAGAAGTCCTCCTCCCGCACGAAGTCCGGTGGTACGACGTCGAGCGCGCCGGTCTTGGCGAACTCGCCGATCCAGGTCGTGCCGAGCATCGTCACGTCCGGCGTCTCCTGGCCGGCGATCGCGGCCGAGATCTTGTTGTGCGCCCCGTCCCACGGCACGGCGGTGACCGACACCTTGGCGTCGGGGTTCTCCTTCATGAAGTCGTCGGCGAGCACGGAGAGCTTCTCGCCCTCGGTGCCCATCGCCCACACGGTGATCTCGCCGGTCGCCTTGCCCTGCGCGACCTTCTCCCCCTGGTCGGCCTGGTCCTCCCCGGAGTCGCGGCCGCAGGCCGATGCGGCCAGTGCCACCGCGGTCACGGCGGCGAGCAGAACGGTCCGCCTGTCTGGTCGAGTCATGCTGTCCTCCGGTTACTTCTCGTGGGGACCGCAGCTGGTCCGGATCACCAGCCGGGTGGGCAGTACTTCGCGGCGGATTCCGGGTGCGGTGCCGGAGATCCGTTGGTCGAGCCAGCGGGCGGCGGTGGCGCCGAGCTCGCGCATGGACTGGTGGACGGTCGTCAGCCGCGCGTAGTCGGCGGCCATGATGTCGTCCCAGCCGGTGATCGCGAGGTCGTCTGGCACGGTCAGGCCCAGGTCCTCGGCGGCCCGCAGCGCGCCGAGGGCGACCTCGTCGTTGGCGCAGACCAGCGCCTCCGGGCGGGACTGCTTGCGGAGGGTCTCCCGCGCCGCGGTGTATCCGGCCTTCACGTCGAACGCGCAGCGCACCGGCTTCGCCGGTACGTCCAGCCCGCCCTCGGTGAGCGCGGCGACGAACCCGGCGTGGCGGCCGGAGACGTCGGGGGACTGGTCGGGGTCGCCGAGGAACTCGTACCGGCGGTAGCCGTGCCCGATCAGGTGCGCGGTGACCGCACGCGCGCTGTCCTCGTTGTCGGCGGTGACCGTGTCCACCAGCCCGACGGGTGGCCGGGCGAGCAGGACCAGCGGCAGCCCGGTGTCGGCGATCCGCGCCACCGTCGCGTCGCTGACCGTCCGGCCCATGATCACCATGCCGTCGACCCGGCCGGCCAGCTCGTGCACGAGGTCGGCCGCGTTCGGTCGGCCCTGCGTGGCGAGGATCAGCACGCTGCGGCCGAGCTCGGCGACGACCTCCTCGTAGCCGAGGACGACCTCGGCGTAGTAAGGCCCGGCCAGGTCGGGGAAGACGATGCCGTTGGCCGCGTGCTGCCCCTCGGCCAGCGCTCGGCCGGCACGGCTGGGCCGGAACCGCAGCTCCTCGGCCACCCGCTGGACGTGGCGCCGGGTGGACGGCGCGACGAGCTCGGAGTCCCGTAACGCCCGCGACACGGTGGCGATCGACACGCCCGCGCGATTGGCCACCTCGTAGATGGTGACCGGCCGGCGCTCGCGTGCGGGCATGGCTGCCTTCCGTCGTTGGAAGCGCTTACATTTCCGTTGTGGACTTTTTTAACACAGGTGTCAAGGCGCCGGTTCGGTGAAGCGCTTTCACTGCGTCGGTCGGGTTAGCGCGGGGGCCCGTTCGGACCTCCCGCCGGCCTTGTCGCGGGTGTCGCTGCGTGGTCGGGGAGGTTCCGGCCCCTAAAGTCGAACTGATGTTCTCGGGAGCCGAAGCGATGCGTGTGTTGGGGGTGGACCCCGGACTGACCCGGTGCGGCATCGCCGTCGTCGACGGAGGTGCCGGGCGGAACCTCCGGTGCGTCGAGGCCTCCGTGATCCGCACGCCCGCGGACGCGGAGCTGTCCACCCGGCTGCTCGCCGTAGCCGACGAGGTCGAGGCGTGGCTCGACCGGCACCGGCCCGACGTCGTCGCCGTGGAGCGGGTGTTCAGCCAGTACAACGTGCGCACCGCGATGGGCACCGCGCAGGCCGGCGGGGTCGTCGCGCTGGCTGCCGCGCGCCGCGGGCTGCCGGTCACCTTTCACACGCCCAGCGAGGTCAAGGCCGCGGTGACCGGGTCGGGCCGAGCGGACAAGGCCCAGGTCACCATCATGGTCACCCGGCTGCTCGGGCTCGCGGAGGCGCCCCGGCCGGCCGACGCGGCGGACGCGCTCGCGCTCGCCATCTGTCACATCTGGCGCATGCCCATGCGCGCCCGGCTCGCCGAGGCCGAGGCGAAGGCGGCCGAGCTGGCGCGGCGGCACAAGGCCCGGCTCGCCGAGGCCGCGAAAGGAAAGCGATGATCTCGTCGGTACGCGGGCAGGTGCTCTCGATCGGGCTGGACCACGCCGTGATCGAGGTCGGCGGTGTCGGGCTGGCCGTGCGGGCGACGCCCGCGTCGCTCGCGACCATGCGCACGGGCACCGAGGCCGTGCTCGCCACCTCCCTCATCGTCCGCGAGGACTCTCTGACGCTGTACGGGTTCGCCGACACCGAGGCGCGTGACCTGTTCGGGCTGCTGCAGACCGTCTCGGGCATCGGGCCGCGGATCGCCATGGCGACGCTCGCGGTGCTCGACCCGGCGCAGCTGCGTGCCGCGCTCGCCGACGGCAACCTCACGGTGCTCACCCAGGTGCCCGGCATCGGCCGCAAGGGCGCCGAGCGGCTGGTCATCGAGCTGCGCGACAAGGTCGGCGCGCTGCCGGCGAACACGGCCGGGGCCGCGCCCACGCGGAACGGCGACGTGCGTGGTTCGGTCGTGGAAGCGTTGGTGGGCCTCGGTTTCGCGGCCAAGCAGGCCGAGCAGGCGGTCGACGGGGTGCTCGGGGGCAACGGCGGGGGCAACGGGCACGGCGACCAGTCGACCGTCCTGCGCCAGGCGCTGACCACCCTGGGCAGCAAGCGGTAGCGGGTCATGCACGATGAGCGGGTGACGGATCCGGCGGCCGAGGACGAGCCGCTCTCCCCGCTCGTGCAGCCGGGGGAGCGGGATGACGAGTCGACGCTGCGGCCGCGCACGCTCGGCGAGTTCGTCGGCCAGCCGCGGGTGCGCGAGCAGCTCGAACTGGTCCTGCAAGGCGCGACCCGGCGCGGCAGGCCACCCGACCACGTGTTGCTGTCCGGCCCGCCCGGGCTCGGCAAGACCAGCCTCGCCATGATCATCGCCGCGGAGCTCGGCAGCGCACTGCGCATCACGTCCGGCCCCGCGCTGGAGCGGGCCGGCGACCTCGCCGCGATGCTGTCCAACCTCGTCGAGGGCGACGTCCTGTTCATCGACGAGATCCACCGGATCGCCCGACCCGCCGAGGAGATGCTCTACCTCGCGATGGAGGACTTCCGCGTCGACGTCGTGGTCGGCAAGGGGCCGGGCGCCACCAGCATCCCGCTGGAGATCGCGCCGTTCACGCTGGTCGGCGCCACCACCAGGTCCGGCTCGCTGACCGGGCCGCTGCGCGACCGGTTCGGCTTCACCGCGCACATGGAGTTCTACGCCGCCGACGAGCTGGAGCAGGTGCTGCGGCGGTCGGCGAAGATCTTGGGCGTCGACCTGCGACAGGACGGTGCCGAGGAGATCGCCGGCCGCTCGCGCGGCACACCGCGGATCGCGAACCGCCTGCTCCGGCGGGTGCGTGACTTCGCCGAGGTGCGCGCGGACGGCTCGATCAACCGCGAGATCGCCCGTGCGGCGCTGCGGGTCTACGACGTGGACGAGCTGGGGCTGGACCGGCTGGACCGGGCCGTGCTCGACGCGCTCGTGCGCTCGTTCGGCGGCGGCCCGGTCGGTGTGTCGACGCTGGCTGTCGCGGTCGGGGAGGAGCCCAGTACGGTGGAGGAGGTGTGCGAGCCGTACCTGGTACGGGCGGGCATGCTGGCCAGGACACCGCGAGGTCGAGTCGCGACCGCCGCGGCATGGGCGCATCTGGGGCTGTCGGCCCCGACTAACGCCCCAGGCCGGATTCCGCCTACCCTGTTCGAGAGTGACCCTGCGCACGCCGCAGAGTGAATTCACGACTCCCATGGATGGAGAAACATGGACCTGCTTCCCTTGCTTCTGATGTTCGGGCTGCTCGGCCTCATGATGTACTTCATGAGCCGGCGCCAGCGCAGGGCGCAGGAGCAGCAACGGCAGCTGCAGGACTCGCTGGCCGTCGGTGACCGCGTGATGACCACCTCCGGTCTTTACGGCACCGTCGTCGACGTCTCGAGCGACACGACCATCGGGATCGAGATCGCTCCGGGGCTGGAGACCGAATGGCTGCGTGCCGCCGTGCGCGAGAAGGTCAACCCGGACGTCGAGGACGTCGAGGACGAGCTCGTCGACGAGGTCGACGAGGAGGAGGAGCTCGTCGACAACGAGCCGCCGCCCGCGAAGGACGACTCCGCTGACGTCGAGGACGTCAAGCAGAAGTAGTCTCCCGCGTGAGCGTGACGTGACCGTGTGACACTGCCCTCACGTCGCGGGAGGTACGCTGCGCCCTCACCCGCGCACATGTGGGTGCGGGCGCAGACTCATGACCGGGCGCGTCTCATGATCAGACGTGTCCTGACCAGTTCGAGGAGACCGACCTACCGTGGCACCACCCGCCGGGCAGATCCGCCCAGGGCGCTATCTCGCGTTCTTCCTGTTCATCGTGGTTCTGCTCTACACCCTGGTGTTCGCCACACCCGACCACCGGGCTGAGCCCAAGCTCGGCATCGATCTCCAGGGTGGCACACGGGTCACGCTCACCGCTCGCACCGAGACCGGGGGAGTGCCGCCCAAGGAGTCGCTGGACCAGGCGCGGCAGATCATCGAGACCCGGGTGAACGGCATCGGTGTGCAGGGCACGGAGGTCGTCCTCGACGGCAACAACATCGTCATCACGGTGCCGGGCGAGGAGGGCGAGCAGGCCAAGGACCTGGGCCAGACCGCGCAGCTGCGCTTCCGAGAGGTGATCGGCCAGCCGATCCCGGCCCAACCGCAGCCTCAGCAGCCGCCCGCGACCACCGCGCCGCCCACGTCGACCCAGCCGCCGGGCGCCTCGACCCCGCCGACGTCCGGCGAGCCGCAAGGCCGCCCGGCGCCGGTTCGGCAGGGACAGCCCGACGACCCGTCCCAGCCGCCGTCGGAGCCGGGTGCCCCGGAGGCGCCGGCCAATCCGCTCCAGGCGTGCCAGGAGTACAAGAGCAAGTTCAAGACCTACGGCGACGACATCAAGGCGGGCCGGGAGAGCTCGGTCACCGTCCCGGAGCTGATCACGGTGGGTAAGGCGTGCCGCCAGGCTCCGCAGCTCGTGTCGACGACCGGTGGCGCGGAGGTGCAGGCGGTGCAGCAGGCCGCGCTGGACGCGCTGACCTGCACCAAGGGCACCCAGGTTGGCGACCCGCTGGTCGGCAACGACGACCCGGACAAGCCGCTGGTCGCCTGTGACCAGGACGCGACGGCCAAGTACATCCTCGGGCCCTCCTTCCTCTCCGGCACCCAGATCTCCGACGCGAACTCCGCGATCAACCCCGAGGGCGTCGGCTACGTGGTGAACCTCGACTTCGAGAGCGAGGGCAGCCGGATCTGGGCCGACTACACGTCGGCGAACGTCGGCAAGCAGGCGGCGTTCGTGCTCGACACCCAGGTCGTGTCTGCGCCCGAGATCCGTGAGGCGATCAGCGGCGGCAGCACCACGATCAGCGGCGGCGGCCAGGGCGGGTTCAGCTCCGAAGAGGCACGCGGCCTCGCCGAGGTGCTCAAGTACGGCTCGCTGCCGCTGTCGTTCGAGTCGTCCGAGGCGGAGACCGTGTCGGCGACGTTGGGCCTGGCCTCGCTCAAGGCGGGCCTCATCGCCGGCGCGATCGGGCTGGTGCTCGTGTTCGTCTACTGCCTGTTCTACTACCGGATGCTGGGCATGCTGACCGTGCTGTCGCTGGCCCTCTCCGCCGTGATCGTGTTCGCGGTGCTGGTGCTGCTCGGCCGGTGGATCGGGTTCACCCTGGACCTCGCCGGCGTCGCGGGCTTCATCGTCTCGATCGGTATGACAGCCGACTCGTTCGTGGTGTTCTTCGAACGGCTCAAGGACGAGATACGCGAGGGACGGACGTTCCGCTCCGCGGTGCCGAGAGGGTGGGTCCGGGCCCGGCGCACGATCCTGTCCGCGGACGCGGTCATGTTCCTCGCCGCCGCCGTGCTGTACGTGCTCGCCGTCGGCCAGGTGAAGGGCTTCGCGTTCACCCTGGGCATGGCGACCGTGCTGGACCTGATCGTCGTGTTCCTCGTGACCCACCCGTTGGTGGCGATGGCGTCCAAGTCGAGGCTGTGGTCCAAGCCCACGTTCTCCGGCCTCGGCGCGGTACAGCGGCTGGCGAGCGAACGGCGTAGGTCCGGCACCGGCCCGGCCGTGAAGGAGGCGTGACGTGCCGACCAACGAGACTCCCAAGACGGCCCCGGTGAAGCAGGACGGCCTGTTCCACCGGATGTACGTCGGCACCGGCGCGTTCGACATCGTCGGCAAGCGCAAGCGGTGGTACATCTTCTTCGCCGTGCTGATCCTGATCTGCCTCGCGTCGATCATCCTCCGCGGCTTCAACTTCGGCATCGACTTCAGGGGCGGCACCCGGATCTCGATGCCCGCGGACGGTGCGGGCGGCAAGATCTCCACCGAGCAGGTCACCGACGTCTTCAACGACACGCTGGGCAGGGAGCCGGCGGCCGTGCAGACGGTCGGCTCCGGAGACAGCACGACCATCCAGATCCGGTCGGAGACACTGAGCGTCGACGAGGTCACCGGGCTGAAGCAGGCGTTGTTCGACGACCTGCAGCCCGTCAACCAGGACGGCGAGCCGAGCGAGCGGTCGATCAGCGACAGCGCGGTGAGTGCCTCCTGGGGCGGCGAGATCTCCCGGCAGGCGCTGATCGCGCTCGGCGTGTTCCTGGTGCTGGTGACGGTGTTCCTGGCGTTCTACTTCGAACGATGGATGGCGGTCGCGGCGCTGGTCGCGCTGTTCCACGACATCATCGTGACGGCCGGCGTGTACTCGATCGTCGGCTTCGAGGTCACGCCGGGGACCGTGATCGGCCTGCTGACCATCCTCGGCTTCTCCCTGTACGACACGGTGGTGGTGTTCGACAAGGTCCGGGAGAACACCCGCGGCCTGCTCGGCCTGACCAGACGGACCTACGGCGAGGCCGCGAACCTCGCGCTGAACCAGACGCTGATGCGCTCGATCAACACCTCGTTGATCGCCGTGCTGCCGGTGCTCGGCCTGCTCGTCGTCGGCGTCGGCCTCCTCGGCGTCGGCACGTTGCAGGATCTGGCGCTGGTGCAGCTGACCGGCATCATCGCGGGTGTGCTGTCGTCGATCGCGCTGGCCACGCCGATCCTGGTCGACCTGAAGATGCGCGAGCAGAAGTACAAGGAGCAGGCCCGCCGGGTGTACGCGCGGCGGGAGAACCTGGCGCGCAAGGCGGCCGCGCGCGAGATGGACGCGGCCGGCGAGGACGTCGACCTCACCCCGGCCACGGACGACGACTCGCTCGAGGACGAGCTGCGCCAGGAGCGCGCGATGGCCGCCGCGTCGAGTGTCCCGGCCCGCAACCCGAAGACCGCGGAGCAGCGCCGCCGCCCGACGGGCAAGCAGGGTGGCCGCCCGTCCGGCAAGCACCCGGGCCGGCCGTCCGGCAAGAAGCGCCGCTGAGCCATGGGGGACCTGGAGCAGGCGCTGGAGCTGGTGCGCACGGTGCCGGACTTCCCGGAGCCGGGCGTGCTGTTCCGGGACCTGAACCCGCTCTTCGCGTCCCCGTCGGCCTTTCGGACGGTCGTGGACGGCCTGGTGGCGGGCATTCCATCCGATGTGGACGTGATCGCTCCGGTAGAGGCACGCGGCTTCCTGCTGGGCGGTGCGCTCGCGATAGCGCTGGGCCGCGCGCTGGTGCCGATTCGCAAACCCGGCAAGCTTCCCGTGGTGGCGGCCCGGACGGACTACGCGCTGGAGTACGGCACCGCGACCCTGGAGCTGCCCGGCGACGTGCTGCGGGCCGGCAGTCGGGTCGCGGTGGTGGACGATGTCCTGGCCACCGGCGGCACGGTCGCGGCGGCGTGCGAGCTGGTGGAACGTGCGGGCGCGACGGTCGCCGCGATCGCCGTGGTGATGGAGCTCGGGGACCTCGGTGGCCGGGAACGCCTGGTGGGCAGGGAATTCCACGCGCTCCAGGTGGTCTGACGCGGGGTCAGGCGAACTGCAGCGACCGCTTCGACAGCCCGTACCAGTACCCGTCGATCACCGACCGCGGCGCGTCCGAGGACGCCAGCGAGGCGCCGACCGAGACGAACAGCGGCGCGAAGTGCTCGGTCCGCGGATGCGCCAGCCGCCCCGACGGCGCCTTGTGCGGGAAGTCGGCGAGCGCGTCGAAGTCGCGCGCCGCCAGGGTCTCCTCGCCCCAGCTGTCGAACTCCGCCGACCACGACGGTGCCGCCACCGCGGGATCCGCCATGGTGATCGCCGAGAGGTTGTGCGTGAAGAACCCGCTGCCGATGATCAGCACGCCCTCGTCACGCAGGGGTGCCAGCCGGCGGCCGACGTCCATCAGCACCGTCGGGTCCAGCGACGGCATCGAGATCTGCAGTACCGGGACGTCGGCCGCCGGGTACATCTCCACCAGCGGCACGTACGCCCCGTGGTCGAGCCCGCGTGCCGGCTCGTCGTGCACCGGCATGCCGGGGGACGCCACGAGCGAGCGCACCGACTCGGCCAGGGCCGGTGCGCCCGGGGCCGGGTAGGTGACGGCGTAGTAGCGGTCCGGGAAGCCCCCGAAGTCGTAGACCAGCGGCACGGTCGTGGTGGCGCCGAGCGTGAGTGGGGCGTTCTCCCAGTGCGCGGACACGATGAGGATCGCCGTCGGCTTCGGCAGGTCGGCGGACCACGACGCCAGCTCGCCCGTCCACACCTGGTCGTCGGCCAGGGGAGGGGCGCCGTGGCTGAGGTAGAGCACCGGCATCGACATGGCCGCTCCGTAAGTTGAAGATTCAACTACAGCGTAGCAGGAACCCGTTGAACGTTCCGGGATCGATTCGCGGCTATTCTCGGAGCAGAGGAGCCGCGCCGTGACCGAGCTTGCGAACGAACGAATGACACAGGGCGACCGCGAGCGGCGACACCGAGCCTGCGAGGGGTCGTCGTGAGTCAAAATCTCGAGACCGGGGCGCAGCAGGACGGCGCCGCGCCCCAGGTCCCGCCGCGCGTGCCGTCCGCGACGCGGCGGGTCCGGGCGCGCTTGGCCAGACGGATCACGGCCCAGCGGTCGGCGCCGGTCAAGCAGGTGCTCGAGCCGCTCGCCACAGTCCACCGCGAGCTGCACCCGAAGGCCGACCTGGCCCTCCTGCAGCACGCCTACGACATCGCCGAGGAGGCACACCGCGGGCAGCGGCGCAAGTCCGGCGACCCGTACATCACGCACCCGCTCGCCGTGGCCACGATCCTGGCCGAGCTGGGCATGGACACGATCACGCTCGTCGCCGCCCTGCTGCACGACACGATCGAGGACACCGCGTACTCGCTGAAGGACCTGCATGACGACTTCGGCGAGGAGGTCGCCCGGCTCGTCGACGGCGTGACCAAGCTGGACAAGGTCCAACTCGGCAGCGCGGCCGAGGCCGAGACCATCCGCAAGATGGTCATCGCGATGGCGCGGGACCCCCGCGTGCTGGTGATCAAGCTGGCCGACCGGCTGCACAACATGCGCACCATGCGCTTCCTGCCGCCGGAGAAGCAGGCGAAGAAGGCCCGCGAGACCCTCGAGGTACTCGCCCCGCTCGCGCACCGGCTCGGCATGGCCACCGTCAAATGGGAGCTCGAGGACCTGGCGTTCGCCATCCTGCAGCCGAAGAAGTACGACGAGATCGTCCGCCTCGTCGCCACCCGCGCGCCGTCCCGCGACACGTACCTGCACAAGGTCACCGACGAGCTCACCTCCCACCTGGAGGCCTCGCGCATCAACGCGAAGGTCGAGGGCCGGCCCAAGCACTACTACTCGATCAACCAGAAGATGATCGTGCGAGGCCGCGACTTCGACGACATCCACGACCTCGTCGGCGTGCGCATCCTCGTCGACGACGTGCGGGACTGCTATGCCGCGATGGGCGTCGTGCACGCGCTCTGGCAGCCGATGCCCGGCCGGTTCAAGGACTACGTCGCCCAGCCGCGGTTCGGCGTGTACCAGTCGCTGCACACCACGGTGATCGGGCCGGACGGCAAGCCGCTGGAGGTGCAGATCCGTACCCACGAGATGCACCGCACGGCCGAGTACGGCATCGCCGCGCACTGGCGCTACAAGGAGTCCCGCGGCACCCACGACGGGCAGGCCGTCGAGATCGACGAGATGGCCTGGATGCGCCAGCTCCTCGACTGGCAGCGGGAGGCCGCGGATCCCGGCGAGTTCCTCGACTCGCTGCGCTATGACCTCGCCGCCCGGGAGATCTTCGTCTTCACGCCCAAGGGCGACGTGCAGACGCTGCCGGCCGGCTCGACGCCGGTCGACTTCGCCTACGCCGTGCACACCGAGGTCGGGCACCGCTGCATCGGCGCCCGCGTCAACGGCCGGCTGGTCGCTCTGGAGCGCAAGCTCGAGAACGGCGACGCCGTCGAGATCTTCACCTCCAAGGCCGAGGGTGCCGGCCCGACCCGTGACTGGCTCGCCTTCGCCGCGTCGCCGCGGGCCCGGGCAAAGATCAAGCAGTGGTTCGCCAAGGAGCGCAAGGAAGAGGCGATCGAGGCCGGCAAGGAGGCGATCACCAAGGAGGTGCGCCGGGTCGGCCTGCCCATGCAGCGGCTC
Organism: Actinophytocola sp.; assembly: GCF_050699935.1. NCBI lineage: Bacteria > Bacillati > Actinomycetota > Actinomycetes > Pseudonocardiales > Pseudonocardiaceae > Actinophytocola > Actinophytocola sp. The sequence goes on along the minus strand of NZ_JBOHGB010000142.1, from coordinate 1,479 downwards.
GTCTCCGCCGACTCGATGGCGGCGCTCGCCCGGGAGCTGCGCTACACCGAGGTCAGCGCGCTGTACGCGGCCGTGGGAGAGGGCCACACCTCCGCGCGGCACGTGGTGCAGCGGTTGGTCGCGTTGCTGGGCGGCGTCGAGCACGCCGAGGACGAGCTGGCCGAGCGGGCCACGCCGTCCACGGTCCACCGCCGCCGCGCGACCGGCGACGCGGGCGTGATCGTCAAGGGTGCGAGCGACGTCTGGGTCAAGCTGGCCCGCTGCTGCACCCCGGTTCCCGGCGACGACATCCTGGGCTTCGTCACCCGTGGCGGCGGCGTCTCCGTGCACCGGACCGACTGCACGAATGCCGGCGAGCTGCTCGCTTCGCCCGAGCGCCTGGTCGACGTGGAATGGGCGCCGTCGGAGTCGTCGGTGTTCCTCGTGGCGATCCAGGTGGAGGCGCTGGACCGGCACCGCCTGCTCTCCGACGTCACGAAGGTACTCGCGGACGAGAAGGTGAACATTCTCTCCGCCTCGGTCACGACGTCCCGGGACCGGGTCGCGGTGAGCCGGTTCAGTTTCGAGATGGGTGACCCGAAACATCTCGGGCATGTGCTGAAGGCGGTGCGCAGCGTCGAGGGCGTGTACGACGTCTACCGGGTCACGTCGGCGTCCTGATCCCCTGACCTGACTGTCCCAAGAGGACTGTCACGATTTTGTAATCCCTTTACTGTGCGATGTTCTTGGCCACCTCCTGCTGCGCCAGCGCCACCTCTTCGATGGTCGCCGAGAGAACGTCGGTCTGGCTTTCCAGCTCGTCGCACAGATCGATGAATGCCTGCCTCTGTGCCGGGTGCGTGATGGGCACTGCGTCGAGGTCGGTGCTCATCAGCCAGTCGAAAAGCACCACCGCGTCCGCGCGGCACAGTTCGATGCGCACAATGGGCGCCTCCGATTCCATGGCGTTAATCTTGCCCCGCGCCGCACATGGTGTGCCAGGACATTCCCATATGTCTGCTTCTCACGGACCACTCAGGAATTCCGTCGGACTCACACCGGCAAGGGCTCGCACCTCCCTCGACAGGTGAGCCTGATCGGCGTACCCCGCCCGGTACGCCACGTCGGCCAGCTCCGTGCCGCCGCGGGCCAGCCGTATCGCGTGCTCGAACCGCAGCACCCGCGCCAGTACCTTCGCGCCGTAGCCGAACGCGGCGAGGCAGCGGCGGTGCAGCTGCCGCTCGGTGAGCCCGATCGCGTCGGCCATGGCGCCCACGCGCGCGCCGCCGCGGGCGAGCGAGAGCAGTGCGGGCACCGCCGGGTCCGGGCCGGTGCGGGCCGCGGCCACCACCGCCGAGGCGAGCACGGTCTGGGCGCTGTCCGTCGAGCCGGCGCCGGCCAGCGCGTCGGCGAGCGTGCGCGCGTCGGTCTCGACCGCATGCGCCGACTTCCACTGGTTCATGCCGCTGTCGCGGCCGCGGTAGATCACCCCCTTGGTGT
>NZ_JBOHGB010000141.1:0-18626 GCF_050699935.1 Actinophytocola sp. | reverse complement strand
CGCCTGGGGAGGGCCGGGCGCCCGGGCGCCCGCCCCGGGAGTCGGGTGAGGCGCCTGGGCGGGCGCCGCCGGAGTCGGGTGAGGTGCCGGGGAACGCGCCTGAGGCGTCGGGTGTCCGCGGGCGGCCATGCGTCGGTTCGGGCGAGCGGAATGCCCCCGGTCCCCGTCCGTTGCCGGGGAAGCCGCCACGGCCGGGGTTGCTCGGTTCCGGTGACGCGCCCGGGAAGGGGCCCGCGCCAGCCGATCCTGGCCCGGCGCCGGGGCGGCCGTTCAAGCGCTCGGCCGTCGGGCCGGGGAACGCACCGGGGGAATCCGGCGTGGAGCGTGGGAACGGGTCGTGGCCGGTCGAGTCGAGCGAGGCGCCGGCGCTCATCGGCCGCTGCGGGGCGTCCGGGCGGGAGGCACCTGGGTGGGCCGAGTTGGGGATTCGGCGCCCGCCACCGGAGTCCGGTGCGGTGCCGGGGAACGCACCCGAGTCCGGCGCGCCGCCGGGGAAGCCGTGCGGGCCTTGCGGCGACTGTGCTCCCGCCGCGCCGGACACCACCCGCGAGCCGCCGGCCGGGCCCAACGCCGGGCGTGCGGCCTCGGACCTGGTCGGCCCGTCGTCGCGCTGGGAGATTCGGTGTGTCGCGTCCTCGGGAGTGGCCGGGCGGGGCGGCGACGCGGACCGGGTGCGGGACGCCCGCGCCCCGATCGTCTCCGCGGCCGGCTCCGCGGCCGGCAAGAAGGGCGATCCGGAGCGCGCTCCCGACGACGCCGGGGACGGCTCCGGATCCGGCGGCGGCAGTTGCCACGCCGACGCCGAGTCCAGCTTCGAGCGCCGCGCCGGGGGTGGGGCGTCCGACGCCGGGTCCCGCTCCGGGCGGCCGCCGACCCGCGCCGGGCCGTCCGACAGCGCGGGCGCCTCGAGGGCCGGCACGTCGATGGACTCCGAGTCCGGCCTGGCGTGCGCGCCGTTGACCTCCGGCTCGGGCTCCTCACGGGCCGACGCCGCGGGTGGCAGGGCGGGCCGCTCGACCGGCGCGTGGACGTCGGTGTGCTCATTCGGTCCCGGACCGCTCGGCTTGAACGGCGGGAGCTCTGCGAACGCCGGGTCGATGCGTGCCGAGCCGATCGTCCGGTGTGCCCATTCGCGGGCGCGGGCCAGCGGGTGGTCCGGGAACTTGCCGTCCCACCGCTCCTCGTCGCCGACGTGCCACGGCAGCCGGCCCTCGAGAGCGGGCGCGTACGGGTGCGGCCGCACGAACGCCTCCGGCCCGACCTGCGCGATCACGGCCGACTCTCGCAGGCCGGTCGTATCGCCCTCGGCGCACTGGATCCGCAGCACGACCGAGCAGGTGGCCTTCGGGACGGTGAACGCGGCGATGAACGCCTGCCCGGACTCGCGGTCCGGGATCGGCAGCTTCAGCACCTGAAGCAGGGTGGGCACCGAGTCGATCGTGACGACGTGTGCCTGGATGAGCGCACCGACCTCCGCCGTCTCGAGGGCGAGACGGTGGCGCAGGAGCGGCAGGTTGTCGAGCGGCGCGGGTAGGTCCGGGACCAGATCGATGTAGGTCAGGCTGACCTGGTCCCCGGTCCGTGGACAAAACCACGTGCGCTCGTCGTACTGCTCCATCCCGGAGGTGTCGAATGCGACAGGCACAGCCCAGAGTGTAGGGGCGGTTACCCCCCTCGGGGGCGCTCGTAGACTGGCCGCAACCGGCCGAGATGTCTCAGCTGCCCGTAACGGCGGCAAGAAACCGAGGTGACCAGCGGTGACCAACCACGCGAGCCTGCTCGAGTCCCTGCAAGGCCCGGCCGACCTCAAGCGGCTGAGCACCGAGGACCTCGCCCGGCTCGCCGCGGAGATCCGCCAGTTCCTCGTCGACAAGGTCACCACCACCGGCGGCCACCTCGGCCCGAACCTCGGCGTCGTCGAGTTGACCATGGCCATTCACCGGGTGTTCGACTCGCCGCGCGACGCCATCGTCTTCGACGTCGGCCACCAGGCCTACGTGCACAAGGTCGTGACCGGGCGCAAGGCGGAGTTCGACTCGCTGCGCCAGCAGGACGGGCTCTCCGGCTACCCGTGTCAGGGGGAGAGCGAGCACGACCTGGTCGAGAACAGCCACGCGTCGACCGCGCTGTCGTACGCGGACGGCCTGGCCAAGGCGTTCGCGCTGCGCGGCGAGCGCCGGCACGTGGTCGCGGTCGTCGGCGACGGCGCGCTGACCGGCGGTATGTGCTGGGAGGCGCTCAACAACATCGCGGCCGGCACCGACCGGCCGATGGTCATCGTCGTCAACGACAACGGCCGCTCCTACTCGCCGACGATTGGCGGGCTGGCCGACCACCTCGCGTCGCTGCGGCTGTCGCCGGGCTACGAGCGTGCGCTCGAGGAGGGCAAGCGGATGCTGCAGGGCACGCCGGTCGTCGGCAAGCCGCTGTACGCCGCGCTGCACGCCGCCAAGCGCGGTATCAAGGACGCGATCAGCCCGCAGATGATGTTCGAGGATCTCGGCCTGAAGTACTTCGGCCCGGTCGACGGACACGACTTCGTCGCGCTGGAGGCGGCGCTGCGCCGCGCGAAGGAGTTCGGCGGGCCGGTCATCGTGCACGCCGCCACCTGCAAGGGGCGCGGCTTCCCGCTGGCCGAGAACGACGAAGTCGACCAGATGCACCAGACCGACCCGATCGACCCCGTCACCGGCCGGCCGACGAGCACGAAGAGCGCGACGTGGACGTCGGTGTTCGCGCAGGAGATGGTGCGCATCGGCGAGCACCGGCCCGACGTCGTCGCCATTACCGCGGCGATGTTGCGGTCCGCGGGCCTCGCGCCGTTCGCCGAGGCGTACCCGGACCGCTGGTTCGACGTCGGCATCGCCGAGCAGCACGCGATCACCTCGGCGGCGGGGCTCGCGATGGGCGGGCTGCACCCGGTGGTCGCGATCTACTCGACGTTCCTCAACCGGGCCTTCGACCAGATGCTGATGGACGTCGCGCTGCACCGGCTGCCGGTCACGGTCGTGCTCGATCGCGCGGGCATCACCGGGCCGGACGGTGCGTCGCACCACGGCATGTGGGACCTGTCGATCCTCGGCGCGGTCCCGGGCATCCGGATCGCCGCGCCGCGCGACGCGGGCACGCTGTCCGAGGAGCTCGGTGAGGCCATCGCGGTGTCCGACGGGCCGACCGCGCTGCGCTTCCCGAAGGCCGCGGTCGGCGCCGACGTCACCGCGCTGGAGCGACTCGGCACGGTGGACGTGCTGCGGCGGCCGGCCGGCGACCGGCACGTGCTGCTGGTGACGGTGGGCGCGTTCGCCGAGCTCGGTCTCGCGGCCGCGGACCGGCTCGAGGACCAGGGCATCGGGGTCACCGTCGCCGACCCGCGGTGGGTCACGCCGGTGCCGCCGCAGCTCGTCGAGCTGGCGGCGTCGCACCGGCTGGTCGTGACCGTGGAGGACGGCGGGCGGCACGGCGGCTTCGGCTGGTCGCTCGCCGCGGCACTGCGCGACGCCGGTGTGGAGACCCCGTTGCGTGATCTCGGGATCCCGCAGGAGTTCCACGGCCATGGCACGCGCGCCGAGGTGCTGGTCCGGCTGGGTCTGACCGCGCAACAGGTGGCCCGCAAGGTGACCGAGTGGACGGTCGACCGCATCGGCGAGCCCGAGCCCGGTCAGCGCGTGCGTCCGGAGCGCTGACCCCTTCGGCCCCGGAATTCGGCGTGCGTGCCTGGTACCCGGTTCGCGCCGGCCCATGACGTGGGTCCAAGCCGAGTCCGATTGAATGGTCCATTCAATCGGCCCGGGGTCCCCCCGATTTCCACTCTATCGGCGCGCACTGACAAGAACCACGCCCGAACTGTCCCCTGTGGACAAGTCGGACGCGCGGGGGCCCCCGCTTTCCAGTCTACCGGCGAGGGCCGACGTTTCCGTCTGTGCGGATCTCGCCTGTGGACAACTGGATTCTGTCCACGGGCGACGTCCCCGGGGCAGCCCGAATCGTCAGGGGACGGTGGATTCCAGGGGGTCGTTGCGACACCCTTCTGATGAGTTGGTGTTTGTGGTGGGCCGGTTGCCGCGGGTTGTGCAGGTGCGGGTGGTGATGTGTGCCTCGTGGGCGGTGGGTGTGTCGCCGCGGACCGGGTTGCGGTGGTTCGCCGAGGCTGTGGGGTAATCGGTAACGCGCTCGGTCTGGTGCGGGACGAGAGCGTGCGGGCGATCGCGCGGCGGGCGAAGACAGCCAAGCTCGCCCCGGCCACTCATATGGGGTTGCGGAAGTGGGTGCGGGCGCGGCTTGAGCGGTGGTGGTCACCGGCGCGGATCTCGACCAGGCTGGCGATCGAGGTTCCCGACCGGCCGGAGCTGCGGGTGTCGCACGAGACGCTAATGCGGGTGGGTGTCACAGATTTCCGGGTGTTGGCCGGAACTGTCGGTGCTCGTCGCTACGCTCTCTTTTCGTCACAGCGAGCCTTCCCCGCGTGCTACTCGGTGGCGCCGGGGTCGCCGAGCGCGAGCTTGCCCGCGTAGGTCAGCGTGGCCTCCGGGGTGAGCGGGTGGAACGTCCCCGCCCGCACGTCGCGGTACGCACGCTCCATGCCGAAGCGCTTGAAGAACGAGCGCCCGCCCATGACCTCCATCGCGAGGTTGACCACCTCGATCGCCTCGGTGACCGCCTGGCGCTTCGCCAGCATCACGGTCGCGAGCGCCTCCGGGGTCGCCGTGTAGTCCTTGCCCAGCTCCTCGAGCGAACCCATCAGCGCCCACCACGCCCCGCGCAGCTTCGCGTCCATCAGCCCGATCTGCCGGTGCACCCGCGGCACGTCCGCCATCGACCTCGGCCCGCGAGTGCCGGCCGACGCGGCGGCGACGGCCATGTCCCGGGCGCCGGCCGCGATGCCGAAGTACGTCGCGCCGCCGATTGGTGCGAAGTGGACGGTCGCGGCGAGCAGCGGCGCGCCCAGCTCGCCGTACGGACGGTGCCCGGCGATCTTGTCGGCCCGTACCGCCAAGTCGGTGAGCACCACGTCATGTGAAGCGGTGCCGCGCATGCCCAGCGTGTCCCAGGTTTCCTCGAGTCGGACCCCGGGGGCGGACATCGGCACGCTGAAGTGCATGACGTCCGCGTCGGCGCCGGGCTCGCCGAGCACCGCGCACGTCGCCACGACGGTCGCGGCCGGCGACTGGCTGCAGAACGTCTTGCGCCCGCTGACCAGGTAGCCGGTGTCGGTGGGAACCGCCGTGGTCGTCGGCCACAGCCAGTCCGAGCCGCCGCTCGTCGCGATCACGATGCCCTCGGCGGCGATCCGGCGCAGCACCGCCTCGGCGTCCGGCGCACCTTTGCGCCAGCGATAGGACTGCACGAGCGTCAGGTAGGTGTGCATGGCGACCGACAGCGCCGTAGCGCCGTCGTGGCGGGCCAGCTCGGCCTGGGCGTAGCAGGCCTGGCGCATCGTCGCGCCGAGGCCGCCGAGCTCCTCGGGCACCGTCAGGGCCAGGTAGCCGTGCTCGCGCATGGCGTCGTAGGCCTCGGAAACGAACGTGGCATCGCGGTCGTGCTCGGCCGCGTGCTCGGCGGCGACCGCCCCGACCCGGGCGGCGAGGTCCACGAACTGAGCGTCGTCGGTTCGTAACGGTCTAGGAAACGTACTGGTTGAGCGGGTTTGAGCGATTGTCATGGACAGGACGCTAAGAACCGCTGCGTCCGCGTAGAAGTACAGAAACTGAACCTGGAGCGGTGATGCGGCCCTACGCCCAGTACTGCCCGGTGGTCCGGGCCGTCGAGGTTCTCGGTGACCGATGGACGCTGCTGATCGTGCGGGACATGCTCGTCGGTGCCACCCGATTCAACGAGCTGTCCCGTGGCCTGCCCGGCCTGTCCCGCGCGCTGCTGTCGCGGCGGCTGCGCCAGCTGCGCAACGCCGGCCTCGTGGTACGCACCGACGACGGCTACGCGCTGACACGCGCCGGCGAGGACCTGCGCCCGCTCGTGTTCGGCCTGGCCGAATGGGGTGCCCGGTACGCGTTCGGCGACCCGCGGCCCGAGGAGCTCGACCCGGAGGTGCTGATGTGGTGGATGCACGGCCGCATCGACACCAGCGACATCGACCGGCGCGTGGTGATCCAGGTGGAGGTCGTCGACCGGTCCCGCAAGTACTGGCTCGTCCTCGAACCGGGCGACGCGTCGGTCTGCTACACCGACCCGGGCTTCGACATCGACGCCGTGCTCGCCGCCGACCTGCCGACCCTCTACCGCATGTGGCTGGGCGAGATCGAGCTGCTCGACGCGGTCCGCGCCGGATCGATCGGCCTGACCGGCGCCCGCTGGATCGTCCGTGGCCTGCCGTCCTGGCTGCGGCTGAGCCCGATCGCCGAGAACGTGCGGGCAGCGCGCCGGTAGCGTGGCCGCGATGAACGGGGGCGACCGGATCGCGCGCGCCGCCGACCTGTACCGGACACTCGGGGACGACGCCGGCCGGGTCGCCGAGGCACGCGAGTTGCTCGCCGAGCCCGCGCGCCTGCGCCGGGAGCTCGGCTTCCTGCCGGGTGTCGCCGCGAACCTGGTCGGGCGCCCACCTCGCGGCGGAGTCGGGTGAGCGCGACGAGGCGCCGGCGAACCTGGCCGAGGCGGAGTCGCTCGCCCGGGAGAGCGGTGCGCACGGCGTCCTGCGCTGGGCCGACGAGGCGCGCTCGCGGCTGTGGGTACCGTTGAGCCGTGCGGATTTTGATCGTCGAGGACGAGGAACCCCTGGCCGAGGCCGTCGCCAGGGGGTTGCGTCGGGAAGGGATGGCCGTCGACGTCGCGCTCGAAGGGAACGAGGGGCACGAGAAGGCCACCGTCACCCGCTACGACGTCGTCGTGCTCGACCGGGACCTGCCGGGCATGTCCGGTGACGAGCTGTGCCGGGAGATCGTCGCCTCCGGGCAGCTGACCCGGGTGCTCATGCTGACCGCGTCCGGCTCGGTCGCCGACCGGGTCGAGGGGCTCTCCCTCGGCGCCGACGACTACCTCGCCAAGCCGTTCGCGTTCGACGAGCTCGTCGCGCGCGTGCGGGCGCTCGCCCGCCGGTCCACTCCGGTCACGCCGCCGGTGCTGCGCGCCGGTGACCTCGAGCTCGACCCGGCCCGCCGCACGGTGACCCGCGCCGCGCGGCCGGTCGAGCTCACCCGCAAGGAGTTCGGCGTCCTGGAGGTGCTGCTCGCCGCGTCCGGCTCGGTCGTCAGCAGCGAGGAGTTGCTGGAGCGGGTGTGGGACGAGCACGCCGACCCGTTCACCACGACCGTCCGGGTCACCGTGATGACGCTGCGCAAGAAGCTGGGGGAGCCCGGGATCATCGACACGGTCGTCGGTTCCGGGTACCGGGTCCCCGCCGCCGGCGCGCCGGCCGGTTCGGCGTCGCCGGACGCCGAGTCCGGGTGAGCGGGCCTGCGAGCGAGCCGATGTCACAGGGCGAGTGGCCGGGCCGAGCCTGCGAGGCGTGGTTTGTGAGCGGAGCTTGCGGAGTGAACCGTTCGATACAGGGCGACCGCGAGCGGCCGGGCCGAGCCTGCGAGGCGTGGTTTGTGAGCGGAGCTTGCGGAGTGAACCATTCGATACAGGGCGACCGCGAGCGGCCGGGCCGAGCCTGCGAGGCGCGGTCGTGAGCAGTCCCCGGCGTGGTCCAGGCTTGCGCGGCCGGATCGCGCTGCTCGCCACGGCGCTGGTCGCGCTGGTCGCCGCGCTGCTGCTGTGGCTCGGCTGGATGCTGGCGGGCAACGCGGTCACGACGCCGAGCCTGCCGGCCGGCACCACGATCGTCGTCGACGGCGTGCCGGTGAAGGCCGAGAAGCTCGCCGAGGTCCTGCGCGACAACGCCCGGCTGAGGGTGCTCGTCGCGGGGTCGATCGCGTTCGTCTGCGTGGTGTTCGCGACCGCGCTGCTGGCGTGGACGTTCACCGACCGGGTCCTCAAGCCGCTGCGTGACGTCACCGGCACCGCGCGCCGCCTGTCCGCCGAGTCGCTCGGCGAGCGGATCGCCCTGCGCGGCCCGCGCGACGAGGTCGCCGAGCTCGCCGACACGTTCGACGCGATGCTCGACCGCCTGCAGGCGACGTTCTCCGCGCAGCGCCAGTTCGTCGCGAACGCCTCGCACGAGCTGCGCACCCCGCTGTCGGTGATCCGCACCGAGCTGGACGTCACGCTGTCCGACCCGAACGCCGACGTCGAGGAGCTGCGCCGGATGGCCGGCGTGGTGCGCGAGGCGACGCTGCGCGCCGGGCACCTGGTGGAGGCGTTGCTGCTGCTCGCGCGCACCGACGGCATGGGCCTCGGGCTGGTCGAGCCGGTCGACCTGGCGGCCGTCGTGGACCGGGCGTGGCGGCCGATCTCCGCCGCCGCGGAGAAGCGGGGCCTGTCCACGACCTTCCACACCGGACCCACGCCCGCCGCGGGGGATCCGGCGCTGCTCGAGCGGGTCGCCGGCAACCTGCTCGAGAACGCCGTGCGGCACAACGTCGACGGCGGCTGGATCGACGTGTGGACCGGGATCTCGCCGAAGTGGGTGAGCCTGCGGGTGAGCTCGTCCGGCGCGGTCGTGGATCCCGAGCGGGTGGAGGAGCTGTTCGAGTCGTTCCGGCGCGGCGGCGTGGACCGGACCGCGCACTCGGGGACCGGGCTCGGGCTGGCGATCGTGCGCGCGGTCGTGCTCGCGCACCGTGGGACCGTGGAGGCGGAGGTCGTGCCGGGCGGCGGGCTGACGGTGATCGTGCACCTGCCGATGCGCTGAACCGCTCCGCGGGCTACGAAGGTCCGACGTTCAGCCGGCGGGCGAGCGCGATCGCATCGCCGGGCGCCCGCACATTCGCGTCGTTGTCGAAGTACGCATACGCGTCAACGCCCTGCGCCGTCCAGTCGCGGATCCGTTCGGCCCACGCGTCCAGCGCCTCGTCGGTGTACCCGCTGACATAGAGCTCGGTACTGCCGTGCAGCCGGACGTACGCGAAGTCGGCCGTCACGTCCTCCAGGTACGGCCATTCGGCCGCGGCGTCCGCGATCACCAGGCCGATGCCGTGCGCCCGCAGCACCTCGGGGAACGCCGGGTCGGTGAAGCTCGCGTGGCGCACCTCCAGCGCGTGCCGCAGTGGCCGGTCCGTGTCGGTCACCGTCCACGCCCGGCCGGCGAGGCGCTCGTCGTGCCGGCCGGCCAGCTCGGCGGCCGTCGACGTCGTGCGTGGGAGCAGGGCGAAGAACGCCGCGAGCAGTTCCCCGTCGAACCCGAGCGTCGGCGGTAGCTGCCACAGCACCGGGCCGAGCTTGGGGCCGAGCGCGAGCACGCCCGAGGCGAAGAAGTTCGCGAGCGGCGCGTCGACGTCCCGCAGCCGTTTCAGGTGCGTGATGAACCGGCCGCCCTTGACGGCGAACACGAAGTCGTCCGGCGTCTGCTCGCGCCACGACAGGTAGCTCGACGGGCGCTGCAGCGCGTAGAAGGAGCCGTTGATCTCGACGGAGTTGACCTGCCTCGACAGGTACTCGAGCTCGCGGCGGTGCGCGAGCTTCGGCGGGTAGAACTTCCCGCGCCACGGCGGGTAGACCCAGCCCGAGGTGCCGATCCGGACCCGACCGGCCACGGGAGTCAGCCGGTGCCGTTGAGCGCCGTGGACAGCGCGTCGACCGTGAGCGAGATCTGCCACTCGCGGGCCCCGCCGGCCCGCAGCGCGTCCGCGACCGAGCCGGCCGACAACAACTCGGGCGGGCGCCAGCAGGTACGGCGCACGAGGTCCGGCTGCAGGAGGTTCTCGATCGGCAGCCGGTTCTCCTCGGCGATCGTCGCGAGCGAGGCGCGAACCGCGGACAGCCGCGCGGCCGCCGCCGGGTCGCGGTCCGCCCAGCGGTTCGGCGGCGGCGGGCCGTCGTGCGGCGGCGACGGGTCGGGCAGCTCGCTCTTCGGCAGCCGGGCCGCCTCGCGCAGCGCCCGCACCCACGTGTCGGCGATCCGCCGTTGCGAGCGGCCGCGGAACACCGGCAGCTGCAGCAGGCCGACCTCGTCGTCGGGTGCGGCGATGGCCGCCTGCACGATCGAGCTGTCCGGCAGCACGCGGCCGGGCGCGATGTCGCGCTGCCGGGCCAGCGAGTCGCGGGTCTCCCAGATCGACCGGACGGCGGCGAGCCCGCGCGGGGTGCGGACCCGGTGAATGCCCGAGGTACGCCGCCACGGCTCGGCGCGCGGCGGCGGGGGTGGGGCGACGCGCAGCGCCTCGAACTCCTCGAGCGCCCACTCGAGCTTGCCCTGGCTGGCGAGCTCGTGCTCGAGCACGTTGCGCAATGGGACCAGCAGCTCGACGTCGAGTGCGGCGTAGTCCAGCCAGTCCTGGGGCAGCGGCCGGCGCGACCAGTCGGCGGCGCCGTGGCCCTTCTCCAGCCGGTAGCCGAGCAGCAGCTCCACGAGCGTGCCAAGGGCGACCCGCTCGAAGCCCGCGAGCCGGCCGGCGAGCTCGGTGTCGAACAGCCGCCGCGGGCGAAGTCCCAGCTCGGCGAGGCACGGGAGGTCCTGGGAGGCCGCGTGCAGTACCCACTCGGTGTCCGAGAGAGCGTCGATGAACGGGTCGATTCGGTCGTTCAGTGCTACGGGGTCGACGAGCACGGTGCCCGCGCCCTCGCGGCGCACCTGCACCAGGTAGGCCCGTTGGGAGTAGCGGTAGCCGGAGGCACGCTCGGTGTCCACCGCGACTGGTCCGTGGCCAACGGCCAGTGCGTCCGAAGCCTCCTTGAGCGCCTCGAACGACTCGACCACGGCCGGTGTGCCCTCAGCTGGTTTCGTCAGCAAGACCGGCTCTGGTCGTGCCTCCTCGTCAGTTCCCGTCCCCGATTCACCCACGGCGGATGACCATACGGGACGAGGGCGCACGCTGTGCGCCTAACAAGGTGTAATGCGTCGAACACCGGTGGATCGGGGAGCGCACTGTGCCCCGCGCCCCGATCCACCGAGTGTCAGATCAACGAATCACGCCGGCCCGCATGGCCAGCGCGACCATCTGTGCCCGGTCGCCGGTGCCCAACTTCCGGCCGATCCGCGAAAGGTGGCTCTTCACCGTCAAAGCGGAGAGGTTGAGCCCCTCACCGATCTCTTTGTTGGACTGACCGTCCGCGACCAGCTGGAGTACCTCGACCTCGCGAGCGGACAGCTCGCGCGGGGTGTTGTCGGTGCCAGGGACCCGCGTGCCCGTGGCGAGGATGGGCGCGACGCTCGGGTCGGCGTACACGCCGCCCTCGAGCACCCGCCGGACCCCGTCGGTCACGACTACCGGCGAGGCCGACTTCAGCAGGTAGGCCTGGGCCCCTGCCTGGAAGGCCGAACGCACGGCGTACGGATCGTCTGACGACGCCAGCACCACGATCCGCGGCCAGCCATGGCCACGAAGCTCGGTCACCAGCTCGATACCACTGCCGTCCGGCAGTCCGAGGTCCAGAATCGCCAGGTCACATGGCCCGGTGGCCAGCGCCCTCGCCCTTGCCTCGGCCACCGTGGCAGCCTCGTGAACGGTACCCGCGCCCATCTGGGTCAACCGGGCAGCTATCGCCTCCCTTAACAACGGATGGTCATCGACCACCAGCACCGAGAACAGCTCTTCCCGCGGGTGCGGGACCATGTTCGCCGGCAACACGCCGGCTGGCGTGGTTCGAACGGCCTGACCTAAGCCGACGGCAGCCACGTCACTACCTCCCTGGAGTCGGTCGTGCCCCCCGACCTACACCGGGACCTTCGGCCAAACAGCCGCGCCGCCATTGGACCGAAAGTGGTGTCGACGAAGGCAGCCTAGCCCCCCAAGCGGGTTAGCGGGATGATCAATTCGTTATCTATCCAATCGAGACATCACTCCGCCGTGTGGACGTAACACGATCGGGTGATGCTTGGTTGGTGACGTAACGCGCAAGGACCGATACACGATGAAACGAGGTCGCGGTAGTGGAGATCCGGGAGTTGGAGCGCGCCAGAGCGTTGCTCAGGTCCACCCCTCTGGTCGATGGACACAACGATCTACCTTGGGCGTTGCGGTCCGCACCAGGCGTCGACGCCTCCCGAGCGGACGGTTTCGGGCTCGACCTGAGCCAGACTCAGTCGCAATTGCACACGGACATCCCGCGTCTTCGAGCCGGTGGACTGGGCATGCAGTTCTGGTCTGTGTACGTGCCATGCCGCCTTGTGGGTGACGAGGCGGTGGCCGCTGTGGTGCAGCAGTGCGAACTCGTCCACACCTTAGTTGGTAAATATTCGGCGCATTTGCAAATCGCTTCGACCGCCGCAGATGCCCGTTCGGCCTTCGCGGCGGGCCGGATCGCGTCGATGCTCGGTGCCGAGGGTGGGCACAGCATCAACTCCTCCCTGGGAGTGTTGCGCGCCCTGCACCGGCTCGGGGTCCGGTACCTGACGCTCACGCACAACGAGAACGTGCCGTGGGCCGACTCCGCGACCGACGAGCCCGCCGTCGGTGGGCTCACCGACTTCGGCCGGGAGGTGGTGGCGGAGATGAACCGCATCGGCATGCTGGTCGACCTCTCGCACGTCGCGGCGACCACGATGCACGCCGCGCTCGACTGCACCACGGCACCGGTGATCTTCAGCCACTCCTCTTGCCGAGCGGTCACCGACCATCCCCGAAACGTTCCCGACGACGTGCTGTCCCGCCTCGCGGGCAACGGCGGCGTCTGCATGGTGACGTTCGTGCCGAACTTCGTGTCGAACGCCCTCGTCGAGTGGGACAAGGTGTTGCAGGACGCGATGGCGGCCGCCGGCGCGAATCACCGGGACCTGGAGGAGCGGTCGCGATTCCAGGAGGGATGGGCGGGCCCGCCCAGACCACCGGTGGGGATCGACGAGGTCGTCGCGCACGTGGAGCACGCACGCGAGGTCGCCGGGATCGACCACATCGGCATCGGCGGTGACTACGACGGCGTCGGCCACCTCCCCGAGGGGCTGGAGGACGTCAGCTGCTACCCGGTGCTGTTCGCGGCACTGCTGGACCGCGGGTGGAGCGAGAAGGACTGCGCCAAGCTCGCGGGCGAGAACGTGCTGCGTGCCCTGGAGGCGGCCGAAGAGATCGCGCGCGGCTAGGTGCCTTTCCGTGGATGATCGCGTGAAGTCCCGGACCAACCAACGGAACCTCAGGGGACCGTGACGGCACCTAGCCACAATCCACCGGATATCCGCCCCGTTCGCTGGGTCGCAACCAACACTTTTGATTCCGGGGAGGCGGACCAGGGAGGCGGACAACTAGCCCTGGCGCTGGGAGAACATGGTGACGCCTACCGGCGGCAGCCCGACGACGCTCGCCATCAGATCGCAGAACGCCTCGCCGTGCGGCGCCAGGTCCGCGCCGAGTGGGGTCCACGACGCCCGCAGCTCGAGGTCGTCGGTCCGCTCGGGCCCCGAGATGTCGCCGAACCGGGCCGACGACGTGTCGGTCACCGTGCCGCCCAGCGCCGTGTGCCGGGCACCCGTCGCGGTGAGCGCGTCGGTCAGCCACGACCAGCCCACGGTCGGCAGCAGCGGGTCGTCCGCCAACTCCGCGTCCAGCTCGGCACGCACGTAGGCGACCACCCGCAGCACCCCGTCCCAGGCCTCCTGGCCCTCCGGGTCGTGCAGCAGGATCAGCCGCCCGGTGGCGAGCACGTCCGCCGGACCGTTGACCTCCGCGGTGATCGCGAACGCCCACGGTGCCAGGCGTTGCGGCGGGCGAACGACGCCGAGCTGCAGCTCGGGCCGCGGGCGCAGCGACTTCAGCGCCTCGACGGCCTGAGTGAACAGTTCAGGCGCTGCCGACGTCTTGGTCACGACTCGTAACTGTAGGACCACCCGAGTTGGTGAGGCGTGACGGCGCGCCGTGCGGGCCTTCGAGTTCGCGCGCACGGACCGTGGCACGGACAGAACCGTCAGACCCCCGTGGCACGATTCCTCTTGCTATGACTCCCATGTCTGACACCGCCCCGCGAACGTCCACCGCACCCCTGCTGGTGGCCGCCGCCGGCGGAACGCCCGCCCATCCGCCGGTCTGGTTCATGCGCCAGGCCGGTCGGTCGCTGCCCGAGTACCGCGAGATTCGCGAGGGCATCCCGATGCTGGAGGCCTGCTTCACGCCCGAGCTCGTCCGCGAGATCACGATGCAGCCGGTGCGCCGGCACGGCGTCGACGCGGCCATCCTCTTCTCCGACATCGTGGTGCCGCTCGTGGCCGCCGGCATCGGCGTCGACATCGTGCCCGGCACCGGGCCGGTCGTGGCCGAGCCCGTGCGCACGCGCGAGTCGGTCGAGGCGTTACCCCTGCTGGCGCCGGACGGGCTCGACCCGGTGGCCGAGGCGATCCGGCTGCTGCGGGCCGAGCTGGGAGAGACCCCGCTGATCGGGTTCGCGGGCGCGCCGTTCACGCTCGCCTCGTACCTCATCGAGGGCGGGCCCAGCCGGCACCACGAGCGCACCAAGGCGCTCATGTACTCCGACCCCGCCACGTGGCACGCGCTGCTCGGCGCGCTGGCCACGATCACGACCACGTTCCTCACCGTGCAGGTCGCGGCCGGAGTGCAGGCCGTGCAGCTGTTCGACTCGTGGGCCGGCGCGCTGTCCGAGCGGGACTACCGCGAGTTCGTCCAGCCCCACTCCGCACGCGTGCTCGGCGCGGTCCACGGCGTGCCGAAGATCCACTTCGGGGTCGGCACGGCTGAGCTGCTGCCCGCCATGCGCGAGGCCGGTGCGGACGTGGTCGGCGTCGACTGGCGGCTCCCGCTCGACGAGGCGGTGCGCCGGCTCAGCCGGCCCGGCACGCCCGCGCCGGTGGTTCAGGGCAACCTCGACCCGGCCGCGCTGCTGGCCGACTTCGCGGTGGTGGAACGCGAGGTCCGGCGGATCGTCGAGGAGGGCCGGGCCGCGGGCGGGCACATCGTCAACCTCGGCCACGGCGTGCTGCCGAACACCGACCCGGAGGTGCTGACCAGGGTGGTCGAGCTGGTGCACAGCCTCACGCCATGAACGTCCCGATGAACGTCGTGAGCGGGAGTGAGGGAGCGTCCGCCGTCTGGACGCAGGTGCGCGCGCAGGCGCGAGGGACGAGTGCCGAGCACGTGACGAGGGAAGACGGCGGTCAAGCGACCGAGCGGAGCGAACCATGAACACAGTCGTCATCGGGGGAGGCATCGCCGGGCTGACCGCCGCGTACCGGCTGCGCACGCGACTCGGGCCGGAGGCGCGGATCACGCTGGTCGAGCAGGCCGGCCGGCTCGGCGGCAAGCTGCGCACGGTCGACCTGGCCGGCACACCCACGGACGTCGGCGCCGAGGCGTTCGTGTTGCGCAACCCGGCGGCCGTCGAGCTGGTCGAGGAGCTGGGCCTCACCGACCGCCTGATCCACCCGCGGCGCGCGGCGGCCACCGTCCGGGCCGCCGGGCGCACGGTCCCGCTGCCGCGGCGCACGTTCCTCGGCGTCCCGGCCGACCCGGAGGAGGTGCGGCCCGTCCTCAGTGACGCGGCCGCCGAGCGGGTCGCGGCCGAGTCCTCGCTGCCGCCGCTGGAGATCACCGACGACGCGCCGGTGGCCGACGTGCTGGCCGATCGGTTCGGCCGCGAGCTCGTCGACCGTCTGGTCGAGCCGCTGCTCGGTGGGGTCTACGCGGGCCGCGCCGATCGGCTCGGGCTGCGTGCCACCATGCCCGCCCTCGTCGACGCGCTCGGGCCGGCCGGCGGCTCGCTCACGGCGGCCGCGGCTCGCGTGCTCGGCGAGCCGGCCGCGGCGGACAAGCCGGTGTTCGGCGCGCTGCGTGGCGGGATGGCCGTGCTCGTCGACGAGCTCGCCCACCGCGCCCGGGCGGACACGAGGCTCGGCCGCCCGGTCCGCGAGCTCCGGCGCGGCACCGACGGCTGGCGGCTGGAGATCGGCAGCCCCGGCCGCGCCGAGGTCCTGCACGCCGACGCCGTCGTGCTCGCCGTGCCCCCACCCGCGGCCCGCCGGCTGCTCACCGACGCGGTCCCGGCGGCCGCCGCCGCGTACGCGGGCATCGAGGTCGGTTCGATGGCCGTGGTCAGCATGGTCCTGCCCGACGGCGTGCGGCTACCCGACACGAGTGGCGTGCTGCTCGCTGTCGGCGAGCGGCACGCGGACGGCACCCCGTTCACGGCCAAGGCGTTCACGCACACGAGCGTCAAGTGGGGCGGGGCCCCGGTCCGGGTGCGCGCGTCGATCGGACGAGTCGGCGATACCGAGCTGCTGCGCCGGGACGACGCCGACCTGCTCGACGCCGTCCGGGCCGACCTTCGCGAGCTGGCCGGGGTCGACGAAGCTCCGATCGAGGCGACGGTCACCAGATGGGGTGGAGGTCTGCCGCAGTACGGAGTCGGCCACACCGCGTCCGTGTCCGCGATCGAACGCGCCGTCGCCGAGGTCCCCGGACTCGCGGTCGCCGGCGCCGCGTTGCGCGGCGTCGGCATCCCGGCGTGTGTGGACAGTGCCCGCGCGGCCGCGGACCGTGTCACCCGGCACCTTCTGGCACATGCGGAGGGGAGGTAGTGGGACCATGGCGCCATGGCCCGCTTGAACTACGCCGAGCTGAACGACACCATCCGGTACACGATGTGGTCGGTGTTCCGTGCCGAGCCAGGTCGTCTCGGTGACGACCGCGGTCCGGTCGCCGCCGAGGCGAGTGAGTACCTCGACGCCCTGGAGGCCAAGGGGGTCGTCGTGCGCGGGGTGTACGACGTCGCGGGCCTTCGTGCCGACGCCGACTTCATGATCTGGTGGCACGCCGAGGAGATCGAGCAGCTGCAGTCGGCGTACGCCGGCTTCCGGCGCACCGCGCTCGGCACCGCCGTGAGTCCGGTGTGGAGCCAGGTCGCGCTGCACCGGCCGGCCGAGTTCAACAAAAGCCACCTGCCGGCCTTCCTCGCCGGCGAGCCCGCGCGCAAGTACGTGTGCGTGTACCCGTTCGTCCGGTCCTACGAGTGGTACCTGCTGCCCGACGAGGAGCGCCGCGCGATGCTCGCCGAGCACGGGCACATGGCGCGCGACTACCCGGACGTACGGGCCAACACCGTGGCGTCGTTCGCGCTCGGTGACTACGAGTGGATTCTCGCCTTCGAGGCCGACGAGCTGCACCGAATCGTCGACCTGATGCGGCATCTGCGTGGCAGCACGACGCGCCGACACGTGCGCGAAGAGGTGCCCTTCTACACCGGCACGAAGCTCGCCCCGGCCGAGCTGGTCGGGAACCTGCCCTGACGACCGTGCCGAGACAAGTGCTCGACGCGCTCTGGAAGGACATCGCCGGCACCGACACCACCGCCGGCCGGGTGACGTTCGAGGGTGACGGGCATCCGCTGCCCGGCCCGTACCGCGTGGCGGCGGCGGCCGCGGCGTGCGTCGCCGCGACCACGCTGGCGGCGGCGGACCTCGTCCAGGACCGGGGCGGCAGCGCGCCGCAGGTGAAGGTCCACATCGGACACGCCGCGGAGGCGTTCCGCAGCGAGGCGCACGTGAAGGTCGTCGGCGAGGAGCCGGGTGAGCTGTGGGCGTCGATGTCCGGCGACTACCGGGCGGCGGACGGCTGGGTGCGGCTGCACGCGAACTACCCGCACCACGCCGACGCGATCCTCCGCGAGCTCGGCACCGACGCGGACGGAGTGCGCGACGCGGTCGCCGGGCGCGGCGCGGTCGAGGTGGAGGAGGCGGTCCTCGCGGCCGGTGGCGCCGCCGCGGCGATGCGTGACCGCGAGAGCTGGCTGGCCGACGGCCCCGGCGGCGCGGTCCGCGCCGAGCCGCTGGCGGCGCTCGAGCGCGTCGGGGACGCCTCGCCACGACCGCTGCCGCCGCTGGACCGGGCACGGGCTGACCGGCTGCTCGCCGAGCAGGCACTGGCCGACCGCGCCGCACCGGGCCAGGAGCTGGCGGTGTGGGCGCTCGCGGAGCACGCGCTGGCCGGCGTCCGGGTGCTGGACCTGACCCACGTGATCGCCGGCCCCGTCGCCGCGCGCACCCTCGCCGCGCACGGGGCGGACGTGCTGCACGTGACCGACCCGAAGCGCCCCGTCCTCGAGCGCGTGGTCATGGACACCGGCTTCGGCAAGCGCTCCTGCCACATCGACCTCGACACCCCCGCCGGCCGCGAGACACTGTGCGGGCTCGCCGAGCGGGCCGACGTCTTCGTGCAGTCGTACCGGTCGGACTCCTTGGCACGCAAGGGTTTCGGGTTCGCGCAGCTGGTCGCGCTGAACCCCGGCATCGTCGTCGTCGACCTCGCGGCATACGGGCACACCGGGCCGTGGCGGGAACGCCGCGGGTTCGACAGCCTCGTCCAGCTGTCGTCGGGCATCGCGGCCCACGCGGGCCTGGACGAGCCGCGTCCGCTGCCCGTGCAGGCGCTGGACCACAGCACCGGCTGGCTCGCGGCCTTCGGCGTGCTCATCGCGCTGCGCCGGCGGGCCGTCGAGGGCGGCTCGTGGCACGTGAAGCTGTCGCTCGCGCGGACCGCCGAGTGGCTGCACGACCTCGGCCGCGACGACACCCCGCCCACGGCGGTAGACGTGCGGCCCTTCCTGGACGAGACGGACAGCGACTACGGCCGGCTGACCCACATCCGCGTGCCCGGCGCCTCGGTCGCGCTCACCGGCCCGCGCCGCCCCGGCCTCGACCC
>NZ_JBOHGB010000140.1:0-19289 GCF_050699935.1 Actinophytocola sp. | reverse complement strand
CACCCGATGGACGATGCGGTGGAAGCCCGTGATCAACGCGTTCGCCATCACCTTCGGTGACCGCTGGCCGGGAGCCGAAACCTACTGATCAACAACGCCGGAAACACCGATCATGGGATAGACCCGCTGGGGCTGCTGCACGTACAGGTGATAGGTGGTCGGGCTGCCTGTGTGGCAGCTTTGGTCATGATGGTTTCGAACTCGATTGGGGTCGATCGTGCGAGTCGGTCTTGCGTCGGCGGTGGTGGTAGGTCCGCTCGATCCAGGTGAGGATCGTGATCCGTAGCTCTTCTCGGGTCTCCCATCGCTGACGGTCCACGACGTTGCGTTGCAGCAGGGAGAAGAAGCTCTCCATGGCGGCGTTGACGCCGGCGGAGCCGGCCTGACCCAATGAGCCGACGATTCGGTGGTGAAACAGCGCCTGCTGGCGCTTTTCGGCTTCGGAACTGACCGCCGCGGTCGCTGTGAAACACGCACCCAGCCACCTCACCAGCCCGGCGGGCAACGGCTGACTCGAGCGCGTTGACCGCGATCGAGGACTCCATCCGGTCGCTGATGCAGCAGCCGACGATTCGGTTGGACCACACCTCCTTGATCGCGCAGAGACAGAGCTTGCCCTCGCCCGTGCGATGCTCGGTGATGTCGGTGAGCCAAACCTTGTTCGGGCCGTCCACGGTGAACCAGCGCTGCACCAGGTCGTCGTGCGCTGGGACCTTGACCTTCCTACCCCCCTTCTCCTTCCCGAACACGCTCCACCAGCCATTGTCCGAACAGATCCGCCACACCATGCGCACCGCCACAGCGAACCCGGCCGCAGCGACCCCGTCGGCAAGCAACCAGTAGCCGAACTCCGGGTCGTCGATCTTGAGCCAGCCGGCACGACACCGCCACGGGAATCCCGTCAACGGCGAACTCACTCACGAGCGAGTAAAGCCCTCCCCGGCAACTGCACCTGGAACAGGTCAGCAGCCGCCCACCGCAGGACCTCGGTCTCCTGCCCCAGCAGCCGGTTGCGGCGCTTCAACCCGCGGATCTCCACGGCTTCATCACCGGTGACACCGAGCTCCACCCCATCCTCGACGACGACCCGAAACCACTTCGACAACATCACCTCACAGAACCCAAAATCCTCGGCAAACCACACCAAAGTCACATCCCGCCCGCGGATCCAGGCCACCCGGACAACATCCTCACAAAACTCACCGGAACAGGGCTTAGCCACAGCGACACCCTTCCAACCAACTCAACCAGCAAACGACCTCAAATGTCACCAATCCATGCAGCAGCCCCGACCGTCACCAATACTCGTCAGGCAGCTTGCCCTCGATGTCGCGCACATGGGTCCGGGCGCAGGCGGGGCACAGCCAGCTCCGGCCCTGCCCAACGGTCTCCATGCTCCACGCGAGCGCCTCGGCCGGAGTCGCGTCGGCACGCGAACGGCCGCAGCGCTTACATCTCGGGGGTTCGGATGACCTGTCCGCCATGGCGCACAAGCGTACGTCAAGCCGGCTTACGTCCAAGATGGACTGTCGATGCACCGAGCACGAACACGTCGTCCCGTGCGCCGACGTACGCCTCGTCGTCCGTGTCCAGCAACCGTTGCACGACCTGACGATCGGACTCGGACAGGTCGTCCTCGCCGACGCCGGACATCCAGGCGAGCCAGTCCACAACGGACTGTCGTACCGGTTCCGGGGCCGGCGCCGGGAGGTCGACCAGGTAGCTGAACGAGTGCGTGTCGGTCAGGCCGGCGGCGGCCAGTGCGCCGGTCCAGCCGATGGGCAGCCGGACCGAGCCGGGAATCTCGGCGCGCATCCGCACGAACCACGCTTCCCGGGCGGCGATCAGCCGATCCTGCAGTCCCGGCTCGCCGATGCCGAGGTCCCACGGCAAACACCGGGTCGCGAGGCCACCCTCGCACAGCGCCAGCAACCCGCCCGGCGCGAGCATACGGCCGAGGCGGGCGATGGCCTTCTGCTGGTCTGGGAGGTGGTGCACCACCCGTGATGCCCATACGAGGTCGGCCGCGGGCAGCGCGTCGGGCAGACCGTCGTCGGCGGCGTCCACCCCCACGCCGTCAACCCGCACCGTATCGCCGGCCACGCTCCGGGCGAGCTCGACGGCGGCGGCGAGCAACTCCTCGACGGCGTCGGCGAGGACCACTCGCCCGCCGCCTCGGGCCGCGAGCGCGGACGCGAAGGCGGCGCTCATGCCACCGGCCCCGGATCCGATGTCCACTACGACGGGAGGAGACCCACCAGGAGTCAGGGAGTCGACCAGCCGCTCTGCCACCGGACCGTTGAACTCGGCCTCGACCTCGTCCGCGCGCCGCAGCGCGACGAGCCGCTCGGTCCAGTCGATGCCGTCATGCGTGTGGGCCATACCCGCGACGTTAGTCCGCCGGCCCGACAGGGTCGCTACAGGCGGCGGAGCCCGACCAGGACCCGGCACATGATGTCGACGTCCGGTGGACCACCGGCCGTGGGATGCACGACCACCGAACCGTCTGCGGCAAGATCACCGACAAGCACGCGAGCGACTCCGAGCGGCACGGACAGCAGAGCGGCGACCTCCGCGACCGACCGCGGCTGCACACAAAGCTCGATGATCGTCCGCCGCTGGGCGGTCTCCTGCCCACCCCGAGTCGCGTCGCGGCTGGCGGAGACGAGCGCCTCAAGCGCGAGATCATGGCTGGACCGCGTTCGCCCCCGGGTGTGCGCATAAGGCCGAACTATGGCTGACGCCCACGGCAGAGCCGCCGTCCACTCGTTGGAAGCGAGCATCGAGGGCCGCCCATCGAGCCGGGACAAAGGCCGCATGTGCTCCAGATCAACGGATGACGGCCCGCTCCGCCGACTCACGGGCTGACGGAGCCGAGGACCTGCCGTCCCCGGCATGGCCCCGCCGCTTCCGCCCTGCCGAGTAGGGCCCGAACCGAGCCCCGGTCGGTCCGACCCGCGCGCCATCGTCTCTGGCCGGATCGGCAGCATGCGGCGACTCGTGCTGTCCGGACGCCTCGTAGTGTTCGCTGGCCCATCCCCCACCGACGAAACCCGCTCCCCCCCGCGCAACCACCCACGTCCGCTACGCCGCGTCCGCCCCAGCCGGCCGCGCCGGCCCGGCCGGACGGGTCAGCGGGACCGCTCGCCCCAGGCGCATCGGCCCAGCCACCGTTCCGAAACCGATCATGGGCACGGGCGTGGCTTCCGTCTCCGGCCCGACCGACCGCACTGAACTCGCCCGCGCCACCAGACCAAGCCAGCCAGCCGGACTGACCGCCGGCCATACCGACCGGAGCGATTCAGGCTCCGCACGACCCGACTCCGCACGACCCGGCTCGGGCCGGCCCGGCCCGGCGTGGCCCAGCTCCGCGCGACCCAACTCCGCACGACCCGGCCCGACGTGGTCCGCGCGACCCGGCCCGACGTGGCCCAACTCCGCGCGACCCAACTCCGCACGACCCGGGTCGGCGTGACCCGGCTCGGCGTGGTTGGGCTCGCCGAGGTCGGCGGCCGAGGGGAACCGTGCTCCGGTTCGGCCTACCCCGCGAGTCCGCGACGCCTTGGCCGGACGGCGTCGTCCGCCGGAGTCACCTCTGGAGCCTGTCACCACTGCGTCGTCCCGTTGGCCGGTCTCAATGGTCGAACCAACTCGACACGGTACGGCCGATCCCGCCGCCATCGGTGACGTCCGCGTTACCGACGCGTTCCACGGCCATGACATCCGGCCGGAAACGGCGAACCGCCCGCCACCAGTGAGGTGGCGGGCGGTGTCCGGTCGAAGGGATCAGAGCAGGTCGCTCGCGCGCTGGGCGCGTCTGGCCGCCCAGGCCGAGAACCGTTCCCAGCGCCTGGCCGTGTTCAACCGGCGGACCAGGCGCGCATGGTCAGCGGCCTGTTCCGCCTCACGCATTCGTTCTCTGGCGAGATTTTCGTAGATCAACATTGACTGGCTTCCGTTCGAGAGAATGGCGGTCATCGGGTCGGTGTCGGTCGTCGGATCGATCACTGTGGGGTTCATGCGGCAGCCTCCTGGGCGCGTGCGGCACGCTCGGCCGCCTCACGAGCAACGTCCTCCTTGCGCGGACGGCCCCGGGGCCGCTTGCGGGCGATGACCACGCCGCGCTCGAAGATCTCGCCACCCCAGACACCCCATGGCTCCTGCCGGGCCAGCGCGCTGGCGAGGCACTCGCTGCGCACCGGGCAGTCCAGGCACAGCTGCTTCGCCCGCTCGAGCTCGGCAGGGGTGTCGGCGAACCACAGGTCGGGGTTGCTACCCGACCGGCAGGGCAAGTCCAGCCCGGCCGACGGCGCGACGTCGAGCAGCTCGCTCACGCCGAGCCCGCCAGAGCTGAGCAGGTCCGGTGGTGCCCCACCCGAGAGTGGGACAGTCGCGGTAGACATGACGTGCAACTCCTGTTCTCGTACTCCTTGATCGCGGTTTTTGTTGATATCCCTGAAAAAACACGAAGGCCGCGGATCCGATTTACGGGTCCGCGGCCTTCGTGAGCCTGGAGACTTGACAGGGCGTCAAGTTCTTCGCTCGGAAGTCATGGCGGACACATCGGACGGGAGATCGGCGATCTGCGGAACGGCGACACCGGTGGTCGCGAAACGGTCACGCTTGAACGCGACAGTCCTAACCTGGTGGACGACCTGAACCGTGGGCGCGGCCGTAGCCCCGGACGTGGGGTAGCCAGGGGCGCACATGATCACGATGTTCTCCACGACTGGCCACCTCCTCACACGTCTCAAATTCTGCCGGGCATTCCCGACCTGCTCATGCAGGCTATGTGCCAGCGACTCATGCCCGCAACAGGTTTTTCGGTACTTCGCCGTGATGCGTTACGGGTCACCCGTCGGCGCGGAGCAACGACAACACCTCAGTGCCGAATTTGTCCAGTTTGCTCGCGCCGATACCGGCAATGGCGACGAGGGCGGCGGCGTCGGTCGGACGCTGCTCGGCGATCGCCATCAGGGTCGCGTCGGTGAACACGACGTACGCCGGCACCTTCAGCGCCCGCGCCCGCTTCGCCCGCCACTCCTTGAGCCTGGCCAGGAGTTCCTCGTCCAGATCCGCGGGGCACGACGCGCACCGGCCGAGCTTGACCGCCGCCGCGCCGAGCAGCGCAGCGCCGCAAACCCGGCACCGTGGCGCCGCCGCGCCGTCCCGCTGCCGGGTCCGAGCCAGACGGGAGGTCGGGTGGTTCTCGGGAATCAGCCCGTAGAGGAACCGGCTACGCCTACGGTTGCGCCGCCCGCCCTCCGCGCGGGCCAGCGCCCACGACAGTGACAGGGACCGCCGCGCCCGGGTCACGCCGACGTACAGCAGCCGGCGCTCCTCCTCGACCGCCACCTCGTTGCCGTCGGCGTGCAGGATCGGCATCGTGCCCTCGACCAGCCCCACGAGGAACACCGCGTCCCACTCCAGCCCCTTCGCCGCGTGCAGGGACGCCAGCGTGACGCCCTCGACCTTCGGCGGGTGCTGCGAACGCGCCCGCATGTCCAGCTCGGCCACGTACTGCGCGAGGTCGGCACCCTCGACCGTGGCCGCCAGCTCCTCGGCCAGCTCGACCATGGCCAGCAGCGACCCCCAGCGCTCGCGGGCCGCACGACCCGCCGGCGGGTCGGCGGTGAGCCCGAGCGGCTCGAGCAGCTCGCGCACGATCTTGGGCAGCTCGCCCGTCGGCCGGGCCGCGGCCGCGGTGCGCAGCGCGACGGTCGCCTGGCGAATTTCGGTCCGTGCGAAGAACCGCTCGCCGCCGCGCACCAGGTACGGGATGTCGAGCTCGGACAGCGCCTGCTCGTAGGTCTCCGACTGCGCGTTGACTCGGTACAGCACGGCGATCTCGCTGGCCGGCGTTCCCGCGTCGATCAGCTCGGAGATCCGCCTGGCCACCGCCGCGGCCTCGGCCGGCTCGTCGTCGTACTCGGCGAACACCGGATCCGGGCCCGCTTCGAGCTGGCCGACGAGCTGCAGCCGCGAGCCGGCCGGCCGCTCCCGCGCGGCGCCGATCACCCGGTTCGCGAGCGCCACGACCTCGGGCGTCGACCGGTAGTCCCGCTCCAGCCGCACGACCGTGGCGCTCGGGAACCGGCGGGTGAAGCCGAGCAGCGGCCGCGGCGAGGCACCGGCGAAGGAGTAGATCGTCTGGTTCGCGTCGCCCACCACGGTCAGGTCGTCGCGCTCGCCGAGCCAGGCGTCGAGCACCCGCTGCTGCAGCGGCGTGACGTCCTGGTACTCGTCGACCACGAAGCACCGGTAGCGGTCGCGGAACTCCTCGGCGACCATCGAGTGCTCCTCGAGCGCGGCGGCGGTGTGCAGCAGCAGGTCGTCGAAGTCCAGCAGGTTGGCCTGGCCCTTGAACGACTCGTACCACCGGTACACGCTGGCCACGAGCTCGACCGGCGCCGGCGACTGGCGGTGTGCCCGCCCGGCGGCCGCGGCGTAGTCGTCCGGGGTGACCATCGACGCCTTGGCCCACTCGATCTCGGTGGCGAGGTCACGCAGCACCTCGACGTCGGTGCCCGCGCCCGCCCGTTGCGCGGCCTGGCTGACCACGCGCACCTTGCTGTCGAGCAGGTCCCACTGCGGCCCGCCGACCACGCGCGGCCAGAAGTAGCGCAGCTGGCGCAGTGACGCGGCGTGGAACGTGCGGGCCTGGGCGCCGTGCACGCCCAACGCGCGCAGCCGGGTGCGCAGCTGCCCCGCGGCGCGCGCGGTGAACGTCACCGCGAGCACCTGACCGGCGGCGACGTGCCCGGAGTGGATGAGCTGCGCGATGCGGTGCACGATCGTGCGCGTCTTGCCCGTGCCGGCGCCGGCCAGCACGCACACCGGTCCGCGCGGCGCCTGGGCGGCGGTGAGCTGCTCGGGGTCCAGCCCGGCGAGCGGCCCATCGTCGTGTGTCGCCGATTCCGCCTGCCGCCCAGCCATGGAGGCATCCTGACAGACGCCACTGACCGCGCCTGTCAGGGACATGCCGGTCGGCCGAGACCCGGGTCGGCCCGGCCACGTATCCTGGTGGTCATGGCTCCCAAGCAGGACAAGGCGGCGACTGCCGAGGCGAAGAAGGCACGGAAGGCGGCGGCCAAGGCCAAGCGGTCGCAGCTCTTCCAGGCGTTCAACATGCAGCGCAAGGAGGACAAGGCGCTCATCCCGTTGATGCTCGGGGTGGTCGTCGTTGTCGTCGGCGTGCTGTTCGGTCTGGGCCTGCTCATCGACATGCACTGGATCCTGCTGCCGGTCGGCATCGCGCTCGGCCTGCTCGGCGCGGTGATCCTGTTCGGCCGTCGGGTGCAGAAGAACGTCTACGGCAAGGCGGAGGGACAGCCGGGTGCCGCGGGCTGGGCACTGGACAACATGCGCGGCCGCTGGCGGGTCACGTCCGGCGTGGCCGCGACGACCCAGGGCGACTTCGTGCACCGCGTGCTCGGCCGGCCCGGGGTGATCCTGGTGGCCGAGGGCGCCCCACACCGGATCAAGAACCTGCTGGCACAGGAGAAGAAGCGCGTCGCGCGGGTCGTCGGCGACACCCCGATCTACGACTTCACCGTCGGCAACGACGAGAACCAGGTGCCACTCGCGAAGCTGCAGCAGCGCATCATGAAGCTGCCGAACAACCTCAAGCCGGCACAGATCGACACGCTGGAGAAGCGCATGTCCGCGCTGGCCGCCCGGGCCGCCGGCCCGCAGATGCCGAAGGGCCCGATGCCGCAGGGCGCCAAGATGCGCAGCGTGCAACGCGCGATGCGCCGCCGCTGAACCGGGGAACCCCATTGCGCGTGTGGCGCGTGCGACGGTGATCAGCAACGGAAGGGAGTAGCCGTCGACCCTCGGTTGGGCGGATCCAAGCGCACCCGGCTTCAGCAGGCCGGATCACGGACACGCCGTTCCCGGTGAAGATCGCGCTCGAACGGCTGCGTTAGCGGGTGCGTAGGACGATCGTGCCCACGGCCCGGTCGTGGAGGCCGCGGCCATCGGCGTCCGAGATGGCCGCCGGCACGATCAGGGCGGTCATGATCGTTCGTGCGATCGCCCGCAGCGGACCGACCAGGGCGGCGCCGTCCAGCCGCGCCACCCGAATGCCCAGCGCCGCCTTGCCCGCCGTGAAGCCGAAGAACGACACGGCACTGACCGTGATCACGAACCACACCAGGATCGCCCAGTAGTTGAAGGTCTGCATGATCTCCGGCCGCTGCACGTCAACCGGCACGAACAGGCTCGTCACGAGGCCGGCTATGACGAGGTCGAGGAACAGCGCCGCGAACCGCACGCCGCGTGAGGCCACCGAGCCCGGGCCCGAGCGCGGCAGGCCCAGCCGCTCGCCGGGCCACTGCTGCGGGGTGCTGGACTCCGCCCCGCCCAGTCCTGACAGCCACGTCCCGGTCCATCTGCTCACCCCTCCAGCCTAGAACCAGGTGCGCCCGAGGGTTGGATGGCATGCTCGAGGGCTGTAGACCGGTCGTTAACACCGGCGAAACATAAGGGTGATGGTCGGGCAACACCGCGCTCATAGCTTGGCGGCGGAGCGTTTGAGCAAGAGTTAGGAGCCAACGAGCGTGTTCAACACTTCCGATGAGGTCCTCAGCTTCATCTCGAACGAAGAGGTGAAGTTCATCGATGTCCGGTTCTGCGACCTGCCGGGCATCATGCAGCACTTCACGGTGCCGGTTCAGTCGTTCGACGAGGGCACCATCGACGATGGCCTGGCGTTCGACGGCTCCTCGGTGCGTGGGTTCCAGCAGATCCACGAGTCGGACATGCTCCTGCTGCCCGACCTGGCCACCGCGCGCGTCGACCCGTTCCGCGCCGACAAGACGCTCAACATCAACTTCTTCGTGCACGATCCGCTGACCCGCGAGGCGTACAGCCGCGACCCGCGCAACATCGCGCGCAAGGCCGAGGAGTACCTGGCCGAGTCCGGCATCGCCGACACCGCGTACTTCGGGCCGGAGGCCGAGTTCTACATCTTCGACTCCGTACGATTCGACAGCGCGGAGAACGGCTCCTTCCACGAGATCGACTCCGTCGAGGGCTGGTGGAACACCGGTGCGGACGAGGCGGGCGGCAACCGCGGCTACAAGACCAAGTACAAGAGCGGGTACTTCCCAGTGCCGCCGATCGACCACTTCGCCGACCTGCGCGCGGAGATCGTGACGAACCTGTTCGGCAGCGGCTTCACCGTGGAGCGCGCGCACCACGAGGTCGGCACCGCGGGCCAGGCCGAGATCAACTACAAGTTCAACACGCTCCTGCACGCCGCGGACGACCTGCAGCTGTTCAAGTACATCGTGAAGAACACCGCGTGGGCCGCCGGCAAGTCCGCGACGTTCATGCCCAAGCCGCTCTTCGGCGACAACGGCTCCGGCATGCACTGCCACCAGTCCCTGTGGAAGGACGGCGAGCCGCTGTTCTACGACGAGTCCGGGTACGCCGGCCTGTCCGACTCCGCGCGGCACTACATCGGCGGGCTGCTGCACCACGCGCCGAGCCTGCTGGCGTTCACCAACCCGACGGTGAACTCCTACCACCGCCTGGTGCCGGGCTTCGAGGCGCCGGTCAACCTGGTGTACTCGCAGCGCAACCGGTCGGCGTGCGTACGCATCCCGATCACCGGCGACAACGCGAAGGCCAAGCGCATCGAGTTCCGCTGCCCCGACTCGTCCGGCAACCCGTACCTCGCGTTCTCCGCGATGGTGATGGCCGGCATGGACGGCATCAAGAACAAGATCGAGCCGCCCACGCCGATCGACAAGGACCTCTACGAGCTGCCGCCCGAGGAGGCCAAGGACGTGGCCACCGTGCCGGCGTCGTTGAACGCGGTGCTGGACAGCCTGGAGGCCGACCACGAGTTCCTGCTCGAGGGCGGCGTCTTCACGCCAGACGTGATCGAGACGTGGATCGACTTCAAGCGCGAGCACGAGATCGACCCGCTGCGGCTGCGCCCGCACCCGTTCGAGTTCGCCCTCTACTACGACGTGTAGGCCACTGGAGCCACGGCCCGGCGATCGCGGGAAGACCCGATCGCCGGGCCGTTTCTCGCACCCCCGGCCGCGATGGTCAGTCCGTGCCCGACAGCACGGCCGCGTCGAACCCGTTCGACTCGAGCACGCCGCGCGGGTCGACCAGCAGCTTGCGGGCGTCGAGGCCCATCAGCCCCACGATGCAGTAGACCTCGGCGGCCACCGTGCCGTCCGCCTTCAGGATCATCGAGTTGACGTTGAACGTCTTGCCCGTGCCGAACTTGACCTCGCAGGTCACCTCGATGTGCTCGCTCGCACGCAGCTCGCGGCGGAAGTTGACCGTGGTGCTCAGCAGCACCGACGCGATGCGCCGGTCCAGCAACCCGTCCCAGTCGCAACCGGCCGCGGCGAACCCGGACATGCGCGCGACCTCGGCGTACTGGTGGTACACGGCATGGTTGACGTGCCCGAGCGAGTCCAGCTCGTAGCTGCGCACGACGATCGGGATCCGGAAGCCGGCCATGCCCCAACTGTAGAAGCGGGCACCGACGAAAGCCGGCTCACGTGAGTTAACCCTCGTAGAACAGCCGCTCGACCACGCCACGCGACCGCCGCAGCGTGCGCCGGTAGGAGTCGACGAACTCCCCGGGGTCGGCGTCGGGCCGCAGCACCGCCGCCACCGCCACGAGCTCGCGGCCCGCGGCCGGGAGCTGGTCGGACACCTTGCCCCGCACCACGGTCGCCGCGTTGCGCGCGTGGGTGGCCAGCAACCACGCCTCGCGCAACGCGGCCGCGTCGGCCTCGGCCACCAGCCCGGCTGCCACGGCCGCACGAAGACCGTCCACTGTGGACGTAGTGCGCAGGGACGGCACCTCGTGCGCGTGGCGCAGCGCCAGCAGCTGCAACGTCCACTCGACGTCGGCGAGCCCACCGCGGCCCAGCTTCATGTGCGTGGCCGGGTCCGCGCCGCGCGGCAGCCGCTCGGTGTCCACCCGCGCCTTGATCCGTCTGATCTCCCGGACGCGTGCGGCGTCGAGCCCGCCCTCCGGGTACCGGATCGGGTCGATCATCTCGATGAACCGCGCGCCGAGGTCCTCGTCGCCCGCGATCGGCAGGGCCCGCAGCAGCGCCTGCGCCTCCCACACCTGCGCCCACTGCTCGTAGTAGGCCCGGTAGGACTCGAGCGTTCGCACGAGCGACCCCTGCCGGCCTTCTGGCCGCAGATCGACGTCCACCTGCAGCGGCGGGTCCTGACTCGGCGCCCCCAGCTGCTTGCGCACGCTCTGCGCGACCCGGCCCGCGTACTTCACCGCGTCCGCGTCCGACACGCCCTCGACCGGCTCGCACACGAACAGCACGTCCGCGTCCGAGCCGTAGCCCAGCTCCCCGCCACCGAGCCGGCCCATGCCGATCACCGCGATCCGGGCCCGCCGACCGCCAGCGGACACCGACTCGGCCCGGTCGACCGCCGCGAGCGTCGCCTGCAGCACCGCCACCCACACGCTGGACAGCGCGTGGCACACGGTCAGCACGTCCATGAACCCCAGCAGGTCCGCCGCCGCCACCCGCAGCAGCTCGTGACGGCGCAGCGACCGCGCCGCGGCGACCGCGTTGCCCAGGTACGCCTGCCGGTTCACCGCCTGGCGCAGCGACGTCGCCACCTCCGCGGTGTCCCGGCCGGCCAGCTGCTCGGGGTCGCTGAGCAGCCGCAGCACCTCGGGCGCGCGCACGATGAGGTCGGGCACGAGCTTGGCCGTGCCGAGCAGGGTCGCGAGCCGCTCGACCACGGCCGCCTCGTCACGCAGCACCCGCAGGTACCACTCGGTGCTGGCCAGTGCCTCGGACACCCGCCGGTACGCGAGCAGGCCGCCGTCCGGGTCGGGTGTCTCGGCGAGCATCTCCAGCAACGCCGGCAACAGCGCGCGCTGGATCGCCGCGCGTCGCGACATCCCGGCGGTCAGCGCCTCGATGTGCCGCAGCGCGCCGTCCGGAGCCGCGTAGCCGAGCGCGGCCAACCGGGCCTCGGCCGCCTCGGCCGACAGGCGCAGCGCCTCACCGGGAACTCGGGCCACGGCCTCGAGCAGCGGCCGGTAGAACAGCTTCTCGTGCAGCCGGCGGATCCGCCGCAGGTGCCGCTGGAACTCCGCCTGGAGGACCTCGCCCTCCGCCTTGCCACGATCCGGCCTGATCCCGGCGGCACGCGCGAGCCAGCGCAGCTCGTCGGTGTCGCCGGCCTGCGGGAACAGGTGGGTACGGCGCAGCCGCTGCAGCTGCAGCCGGTGCTCGACCAGCCGTAGGAACCGGTAGGACTCCCCCATCTCGGCCGAGTCGGTGCGACCCACGTAGCCGCCCTCGCCCAGTGCCGCCAGGGTGTCCACAGTGGACCGCCGGCGGAGGGACTCGTCGTTGCGGCCGTGCACGAGCTGCAGCAGCTGCACGGCGAACTCGACGTCGCGCAGGCCCCCGCGGCCGAGCTTGAGCTCGCGGTCGAGCAGGTCGGTGGGCACGTGGTCCTCGACCCGCCGGCGCATCGCGCGCACGTCGTCGACGAAGTTGTCCCGGTCGGCCGCCGCCCAGACCAGCGGCCGCACGACGTCGAGGTAGCCCTCGCCGAGCGCCGCGTCGCCGGCGACCGGGCGGGCCTTGAGCAGCGCCTGGAACTCCCAGGTACGCGCCCAGCGGTCGAAGTACGCGGCGTGCCCGTCGAGCGTGCGCACCAGGGGCCCCGCCTTGCCCTCGGGCCGCAGCGCGGCGTCGACCTCGAAGCACGACTGGCCGGCGACCCGGATCATGGTGCTGGCCATGCGAGTGGCCACCTCCAGGTCGCCGTCCCCCACGAACAGCACGTCCACGTCGCTGACGTAGTTGAGCTCGTGGCCGCCGCACTTGCCCATGGCGATCACGGTGAGCCGGCACCCGTCCCGGGCGTCGCCGGCGGCCGCGGCGGCCACGGCCAGCGCCGCCCGCATGGCGGCCTCGGCGAGCGCGGTCAGCCGGCCGGTGGTCTGCGCGTAGGTGGGCACCGGCAGCCCGGGTTCGACGAGGTGGCCGAGGTCGTCGGCGGCGATCTCCAGCAGCAGCCCGCGGTAGGCGGCCCGCAGTGTGCGGACGGCATCGGCCCCCGTCCGGCGCGCGACCCCGTCCTCCCCGGCGTCGACGGACTCGAGCAGGACAGCCGGGTAGTCGGCGACCGAGTGCCGCCGGTCGGTCAGCAGCCGGCGCCACTCCCCCGAGCGCGCGATCACGAAGTCGGCCAGCGCGCTCGAGCCGCCGAACACGGCGAGCAGCCGGCCGCGCAGCCCGCGATCGGTGGCTATGGCCCGGTCGAGCGCGGGCCAGCCGCCGGTGTCGGCGGTGCGGATCCGGTCGAGGGCGAGCAGCGCGAGGTCGGGGTCGGGGCTGCGGGACAGCGCCACCATGCTGGTCTCTCGGTCCGGCGCCGGGCCGGCCTCGCCCCACCAGCCGGCCGCGCTCAGGTGTGCGGCGGCGCGGTCGTCGGTGAGCCCGTACCGGGCGGTCGAGGGTGTCGAGCGGACGCGGTCGGCCATGAGGGGTGGCTCGCTAGTGGCCGAGCAGCGGCAGCGGCGCCGGGCCCGCCGGCGACAGCTCGCCCGCCGCGAGCCGAACGAACTCGGTGGCGAACGGGCGCCAGGTCTCCGCGAGGTCGGCGTGCAGCTGATCGAGCCGCTCGGCGGTCAGCGCGCCGGGGCGGGCGAACTCGGCCTCCCGCGGGCAGTCGCGGGCCCAGGCGAGCACGGTGTCGGTGGTGGTCTCGATGTGGAACTGCAGGCCGTACGCGCACCGGCCGACCCGGTACGCCTGGTTCGGGTAGCGGGTGGCCGACGCGAGCAGCACGCTGTTCGCCGGCAGCCGGTCGATCACGTCGGAGTGGAACTGGAGCACGTCGGGCATGAACGGCAGCTCGGCGAACAGCGGGTCGGTCCAGCCGACGTCCCGCTTGGCGACCAGGTGCGGGCCGACCTCCGGCCCGTCCTCCCCCACTACGACCCGGCCGCCCGCGGCGACCGCGAGCAGCTGTCCGCCGAGGCAGATGGCGAGCGTCGGCAGCTGCTGGCCGACGGCCGCGGCGAGCAGCCGGCGCACGTCGGCGAGCCACGGGTGGTCGATGTCGTCGTTCGCACCCATGCCGCCGCCGAGGCACACCAGCCCGGCGTACCCGGCGAGGTCGGCGGGCAGCGGGTCGGCCGGCGGCGCGACGACGTGGAGCTCGGCCCCGGCGTCGGCCAGCCAGTCACCGAGCGGCCCGACGGGGTCCGACGCGTCGGGTTGGATGACGAGCAGACGGGTCACGTTCTCAGGGTAGCCAGGCGTTTCGGGTGGCCGTCACGGCGCGGGGGTGAACTCGATCTCGCAGGTGTCGAACACCTCGCGGTAGCCGATCTTGCGGTAGATCGAGTTCGAGGTCGGGTTGGCCAGGTCGGTGAACAGCAGCACGTGCTTCGCTCCGGCGTCGCGGGCCCACCGGGAGGCGGCGGCGGTCACGGCCGAGCCGTATCCGTGGCCGCGAAGCTCGGGCGGGGTGTACACGGACATGACCCGGCTCATGCCCGCGACCGGCAGGTTGGCCGACGCCATGGACACGTCCTGGCCGTCGCGCTCCCATAGGAGCAGCCCGTCACCGCCGGCCAGGCCCCGCCGCAGCTGCTCGCCGACCTGGCCGACGCCACGGGTGTGGCCGATGGCCTCGGCCTGGAACTCGAGCCGCCACCGCAGCAGCAGCGGGAGGTCGGCCTCGGTGGCGAACCGCCGGCCCCCGGGCACGGTCGGCGGGTGCAGCTCGTCGAGCTCGTAGAGCCGGCTGGCCAGCGCCTCGTCCAACCCCGCGCCCGTCCGACCGGCCCACGCCGCGGCGAAGCTCTCGGCCAGCTCGCGGGGGCCGGTCACGCCGGGCAGCTCTGGGTCGAGGTCGACCAACGCGGCGGCGACCGGCGGGTGTGCTCCTGCCGGCAGCCCGCTGATGATGAGCGGCCAGGGCGGGGTGCGCAGGGCGGCGCCGGCCAGTCCGCCGCCGGCGTCGTGGACGGTGAGCATGACCGCGGAGATGGCCGGGTCGTCGAGGAAGCGGGCCATCACGGACAGCGCGAGGGTGTGCCGGACGGGGTCGGCGGAGTACCAGGTGTCGATCGCGGCGCGGAACCCGTCGGGGTCGGTGTGCGCGCGTACCTCCATGGCCTCAGGCTGGTCCGGGCGGCCGGAACCGTCCAGCCAATTAGCCGACGACCTCGCTCCGGTAGGACTCCAGCCAGTCGACGACGGCGTCCGGGTGCCCGAACGCCAGCAGGTGTCCGCCCGGGGTCTCGTCCGGCGTGATGCCGAGCCGTTCCACGGCGACGCGGCGGAGCAGGTCGGCAGGGAGGAGCCGGTCGTCGCGCCCGATCAGCACCCGGGTCGGCACCGCCGGCCACGCGTCCATCGGCCACGGCTGGGCGAAGATGGTCTCCGACTGGCCGGGCACGCCATGCTGGAGCACGGCCTCGATGGTGTCCTGCGGCACGTCGTGCAGGAAGGTCGTCATCACGTCGAACGCGGCGTCGGGGTCGCGTCCCTCCCGCTCGGCGAACTCGCGCTCGGCCTGTGACTGGCCGGTGTTGTCCCACCAGGCGCCGAGCGTCTCGCCGGGTGCCGGGATCATCGGGGCGACCAGGACGAGCAGCTCGACCTGGAGGCGCTGGCAGATGATCGGCGCGGTGAACGCACCCATGGACTGGCCGACGACCACGAGGTCCGTGGGATGCCCGACGGCCTCGGTCATCGCCCTGACGACGGTGTCGGCGTAGTCGGCGAAGCCCGCACCGTCGTCGTCGATGGGCAGGTCGGGCGCGACGACCTCGTGGCCGCGGCTCTGGAGCAGCGGGATCACCCTGTGCCAGTAGAACGCGTCGGAGGCGCCGTGGATCAGTACGTAGGTGGCCACGGGGACCACCTTTCCGCACCGGCCCGGAAAAGCCAACGAGCCCCGCGAAAATCGCGGGGCTCGTGGGAATGAATGCTCGGCGGTGTCCTACTCTCCCACACCCTGTCGAGTGCAGTACCATCGGCGCTGGAGGGCTTAGCTTCCGGGTTCGGAATGGGACCGGGCGTTTCCCCACCGCTATAACCGCCGAAACCCTATGAAACAATCAAACAACCACACACACGTGGGTTGGTGTTTCAGAGTTGCATAGTGGATGCCGAAGCAAAAAACTTTGATGCGTTTTATGGGTAAGTCCTCGGCCTATTAGTACCAGTCAACTCCACACATTACTGCGCTTCCATCTCTGGCCTATCAACCCACTGGTCTCGGTGGGGGCCTTAACCCACAAAGGGGTGGGAGACCTCATCTTGGAACAGGCTTCCCGCTTAGATGCCTTCAGCGGTTATCCCTCCCGAACGTAGCCAACCAGCCATGCCCCTGGCGGGACAACTGGCACACCAGAGGTTCGTCCGTCCCGGTCCTCTCGTACTAGGGACAGCCTTCCTCAAGTCTCCTACGCGCGCGGCGGATAGGGACCGAACTGTCTCACGACGTTCTAAACCCAGCTCGCGTGCCGCTTTAATGGGCGAACAGCCCAACCCTTGGGACCTACTCCAGCCCCAGGATGCGACGAGCCGACATCGAGGTGCCAAACCATGCCGTCGATATGGACTCTTGGGCAAGATCAGCCTGTTATCCCCGGGGTACCTTTTGTCCGTTGAGCGACACCCCTTCCACCAGGAGGTGCCGGATCACTAGTCCCGACTTTCGTCCCTGCTCGACCCGTCGGTCTCACAGTCAAGCTCCCTTGTGCACTTACACTCAACACCTGATTGCCAACCAGGCTGAGGGAACCTTTGGGCGCCTCCGTTACTCTTTAGGAGGCAACCGCCCCAGTTAAACTACCCACCAGGCACTGTCCCTGAACCGGATCACGGTCCGAAGTTAGACACCCAGTACGACCAGAGTGGTATTTCAACGATGACTCCACAACCACTGGCGTGGCCACTTCACAGTCTCCCACCTATCCTACACAAGCCGAACCAAGCACCAATACCAAGCTATAGTAAAGGTCCCGGGGTCTTTCCGTCCTGCCGCGCGTAACGAGCATCTTTACTCGTAGTGCAATTTCGCCGGGCCTGTGGTTGAGACAGCCGAGAAGTCGTTACGCCATTCGTGCAGGTCGGAACTTACCCGACAAGGAATTTCGCTACCTTAGGATGGTTATAGTTACCACCGCCGTTTACTGGCGCTTAAATTCTCACCTTCGCCCACCGAAATGAGCTAAGCGGTCCTCTTAACGTTCCAGCACCGGGCAGGCGTCAGTCCGTATACATCGTCTTGCGACTTCGCACGGACCTGTGTTTTTAGTAAACAGTCGCTTCTCGCTGGTCTCTGCGGCCACCTGACCCTAGCCCGCAACGGAGCTTCAAGCCCTGTGGCCCCCCTTCTCCCGAAGTTACGGGGGCATTTTGCCGAGTTCCTTAACCACAGTTCACCCGATCGCCTTGGTATTCTCTACCTGACCACCTGTGTCGGTTTGGGGTACGGGCCGCACGGACACTCACTAGAGGCTTTTCTCGGCAGCATGGGATCACCCTACTTCGCCTCATTCGGCTATGCATCACCTCTCACCCATCACGCAACGCGGATTTACCTACGTCACAGGCTACGGGCTTGCACCAGTCACCATCAGCTGGCGGAGCTACCCTCCTGCGTCACCCCATCGTTTGGCTACTACCACCTCAGGTCCCACGCTCCCCCACCCACCCATCCGAAGACAGGAAAGCAGGTTCGGGTGGTTAGTCTCAGCAGCCTCGCCAGGGACGCATCCACACGGGTACGGGAATATCAACCCGTTGTCCATCGACTACGCCTGTCGGCCTCGCCTTAGGTCCCGACTTACCCTGGGCGGATTAACCTGGCCCAGGAACCCTTGGTCATCCGGCGGCAGAGTTTCTCACTCTGCTTTCGCTACTCATGCCTGCATTCTCACTCCCACACCCTCCACCAGTGGTTTCCACCCCGGCTTCCCTGGATGCAGGACGCTCCCCTACCCACCCACACAGCTAGATCCTCAAACTCGAAAGCCTCAGGACCGACTTATCATGTGAGTGACACAGCTTCGGCGGTACGCTTCAGCCCCGCTACATTGTCGGCGCAGGACCACTTGACCAGTGAGCTATTACGCACTCTTTCAAGGATGGCTGCTTCTAAGCCAACCTCCTGGTTGTCTCGGCGACCCCACATCCTTTCCCACTTAGCGCACACTTAGGGGCCTTAGCTGGCGTTCTGGGCTGTTTCCCTCTCGACCACGAACCTTATCGCCCGCAGTCTCACTGCCGTGCTCTCACTTACTGGTATTCGGAGTTTGGTTGATTTCGGTAAGCTTGTAGGCCCCCTAGACCATCCAGTGCTCTACCCCCAGCAAGAAACACACGACGCTGCACCTAAATGCATTTCGGGGAGAACCAGCTATCACGGAGTTTGATTGGCCTTTCACCCCTACCCACAGCTCATCCCCCAGGTTTTCAACCCTGGTGGGTTCGGGCCTCCACGCCGTCTTACCGGCGCTTCACCCTGGCCATGGGTAGATCACCCCGCTTCGGGTCTAGAGCACGCGACTCAAACGCCCTATTCAGACTCGCTTTCGCTACGGCTACCCCACACGGGTTAACCTCGCCACGCACCACTAACTCGCAGGCTCATTCTTCAAAAGGCACGCCATCACAGTTGCTAAGACTGCTCTGACGGCTTGTAGGCACACGGTTTCAGGTACTCTTTCACTCCCCTCCCGGGGTACTTTTCACCTTTCCCTCACGGTACTCGTCCGCTATCGGTCACCAGGGAGTATTTAGGCTTAGCGGGTGGTCCCGCCAGATTCACAGCAAATTCCACGAGCTCGCTGCTACTCGGGAACACCACCAAGAAAGATGCACGGTTTTCGCCTACCCGACTCTCACGGTCTCCGGTCCAGTATCCCAAACTGATTCGACTAACACGCGCATTTTATCACTCTCCGCCCGGCTGGCAGACCAGACAAGGTGGGTCCCACAACCCCGCACACGCAACCCCTGCCAGGTATCACACGTACACGGTTTAGCCTCCTCCGCTTTCGCTCGCCACTACTCACGGAATCACACTTGTTTTCTCTTCCTACGGGTACTGAGATGTTTCACTTCCCCGCGTTACCCCCACCACCCTATACATTCAGATGATGGTGACACCCCATGACGGGTGCCGGGTTACCCCATTCGGAAATCCTCGGATCTCAGCTCGGTTGACAGCTCCCCGAGGCATATCGCAGCCTCCCACGTCCTTCATCAGCTCCTGATGCCCAGGCATCCACC
>NZ_JBOHGB010000139.1:0-19341 GCF_050699935.1 Actinophytocola sp. | reverse complement strand
CGGGCGCCCGGCCCTCCCCAGGCGCCTTCCCCGGCACGTCACCGGACTCCGGCGGCGCACGTCCAGGCGCGTTCCCCGGCACCTCACCCGACTCCGGCGGCGCCCGCCCGGGCGCCTTCCCCGGCACCTCACCCGACTCCCCCGGCGCCCGCCCGGGCGCCACACCCGACCCGCGGGGCGCTACCCCGGACGCCGGCGGCGCCTACCCACGCGCCTTCCCGGGCACCTCGCCGGAACCCACCAACGCTCGCCCGGGCGCCTTCCCAGGTACGTCATCGGACTCCGGCGGCGCCCGCCCGGGCGGGTTCCCGGGCACCTCACCCGACACCACCAACGCCTACCCGCGAGCCTTCCCGGGTGCGGGGCCCGAATCCCCAGGCGCCACGCCGGGCACCTCACCCGCGCCCGGCAACGGGCGCCCAGGAGCCTTCCCGGGCATTCCTCACGACACCGCGGCCGACATCACGGCCGCGCACTCAGTGCCAGGCGGCTCACCCGACATCACCGACGCCTACCCGACGTCCGCCTTCCCGAGTGCCGCACTTGATCCACCCGGCGCCCGCCCAGGCGGCCCCACCAACGGGCACCCGCGCGACCCGGCCAACGGCTACCCGAGCGCCTACCCAGGCTCCGCACCCGATTCACCGGGCGTCCGCCCAGGCGCCTCCGGCAACGGCCACCCGGGCGCCGGACCCGCCTCCCCAGCCGCCTCGTCCGGCCCGGGCAACGGTCGTCCAGGCGCCTTCCCCGGTACCCCTCCCGACTCGATCAGCGGCAATCCGCCGGGCGCGTTCCCCGGAGCATCGCCGGAGTCGACGAGCGCGCGTCCACCGTTCCCCGGTGCCGCACCGAACCCTGGACCGGGCGCTTCGGCCGGAGGGTTACCGCCGGCCCTGCGCGCCGCATTCCCAGGATCTCCGCCGAACGCGGCCGGCCCCCGCTCGACGCCGCAGCCGCCACCCGCCGACCCGAACCGTTCGCCGGTCAACGGCGCGGGCCCCGCGAACGGCCACTCGAACGGCGCCTACCCGACCGATGCCCGCCCGGGACACCCGCCCAATGCGACCGGAGCCCGCAACGCGCCGAACGCGACCGGCACGCGGAACCCCGCCATCGACCCGAGCGACGCCTACCCGCCCAACGCGACCGGCACGCGGATCCCCGCCGCCGCACCGGGCGAGGCCTACCCCGGCTCGATCGTCCCCCGACCCGGCGACGCCCTCCCCGCGATCGGCCCCGCGACCGGTGCCGCGTCGAACGGGTTCCCCGGCGCCCCGCACAACGGCCTCGCCGGCGCCGCACGGGCCGATGCGTTCCCCGGCTTCTCGCCCGCGAGCCGAATCGTCGCGCCCGGCGCCCACCCCGCCGACCCGAGCCAGGGCGGCCAGTTCCCAGGGACCGGCCTGGACGTCACCCGCCCGGCCTCGGCCAACCCCACGCTCCCGGCCGGCGGCCGTCCGATGGCGTCGCCGGGCGGCTTTCCGCCGGCCCCGGCTGAGCCGATCGGCTTACCCCGGGCGGTGGGACTTCCACCGGCGGCACCGATGGGCACGGCCGGCCCGCGTCCCGGCGAACCGCCCGGCGTGGCCGGCGAACTCATGCACACCGTCCTCATCGGACTGCCCATCGGCGGGTACCTGCCCCTGTGGCACAACGACTCCGTCAGCTACTGGCGCATGGCCGACCCCACCGGGATCCGCGGCCGGATCGGCATCGGGCTCGAGTCGCGGACCGAGATCGACAACCGGCGGTTCCGCGAGGCAGCGCTGTTCGCGCCGGATCGCAACACGCTGTTCCTGATGGACCGCTACCGCAACAAGAGCGGCAACCTCGGCGGCGCGAGCACGCAGCTGATCCCGGCCAGCGAGACGGAGGCCTACCGCGCGGCGGATGACAAGGCGATGTCCGACTTCTACAGCTGGATCGGCGACATCGTGGTCGCGGCGGGCCAACGCGGCGAGTACGTCGCGATCGAGACCGGCGGGTGGCACGTGCCGGTGACGCCCGTCGTGCTGATCATGCTGCGCACCGACGGGCGCGATTGGCATTCGGTCGTCGAGACCTCGCCGGTGCCGCTCGGGGCGCCGGTGTGGCGAGACCAACAACCGGTTGACGGCGACACCCAGTTACTGGCCTCACCCGCCACGGACCGGACGATCCGCGCCGCCGGCCTCCTGACCAGGTTCGCCGTCGCCACGTGGCCGATGCACCCGTTCCAGCTCGGACTGTCGTTCGGTCCTAACCCGACGCTGGGTGATGGAACGACCCGGTAAGGTCATGCTCCCCAAGCGTGAACAGAGGGTGGGTTGGTGCGTTGACCGAGCCGCAGCCTGTCATGGAGCAGGCCGAGCAGGACCAGTTGACCCGGCAGGTGGGCCGTGCATTGCTGCAAGTGGCGGGGGACGGCTGGAAGCAGGTGCGTGCCGAGTACCGGTCGGCGGGTCGGCACATCGAGGTGGACGTCTTCGTGACCGGGCCGGACGGTTCGCCGCGACCGGTGCCGCCGCCACGGGAAGTTGTTGAGGGGCTGGGAAAGCTGCGGCAGGGCATGTACCGGCCCGGACGTGGGACG
This sequence comes from Actinophytocola sp., assembly GCF_050699935.1. Classification (NCBI taxonomy): domain Bacteria; kingdom Bacillati; phylum Actinomycetota; class Actinomycetes; order Pseudonocardiales; family Pseudonocardiaceae; genus Actinophytocola; species Actinophytocola sp. Next base: position 16,769 of record NZ_JBOHGB010000139.1, on the reverse strand, counting down.
TGGCTGTCGGCGGTGTACGTGCTGGACCCGCCGAGCAGTTTCAGCGCGGAGTTCGAGCCGGACGTGGAGCCGCCATGGCGCCGGGTGCCGCCGCCGATCGGGTTCGCGGACGAGCTCAGGTTCTTTCCACGCGCGGACGAGCACATCCCGGACTGGCTACGGCAACGAGCCGGCAGGCGCCCACCCGGTGAGCCGACGCCGCCCGGCGGGACACCGGGACAGCCCGGCGCTCCGCCCGGCCACCACAATCCTGGGCAGCCCAGCCAGCCGACTCCGCCCGGCGGGGCGCAGCGACCCGGGTTCCCGCCACCGGGACCGCCCCAAGGGCCACCACAGAGACCACCCCAAGGGCCACCACAGGGACCGCCCCAAGGGCCACCACAGGGACCGCCGCCAGGACCGCATCAGCAGCCGGGCCCGGTGCCGCCGCCCGGCAGTGGGCCGATGCCGTTCCGGCGGCCGGGTCGCGGCCCCGGACGGCGTCCGTTCGGGCAGGCGAGTCAGCCGGCCTGGTGACGCGACAGCAGGGCTATGCATTCCAGGTGGTGCGTCATCGGGAAGGCGTCGAAGGCTCGTAGCCGGCTCAGGGCGTAGCCGTGGGTCTTGAAAGTGGCCACGTCCCTCGCCAGGGCGGCCGGGTCGCATGCCACGTAGATCACCTGGGCCGGCGCCCGGGCGGCTATCGCCTCGACGACCTTGCGGCCGGCGCCCGTTCTCGGTGGGTCCAAGACCACTACCGACGGCTCGCGACCCACCCCGGCCTTCAGCACCGCCTCCACCCGGCCTTCGAACACGCGCACCTGCGGGAGATCGGCCAGGTTGTCGGCCGCCGCCAGTGCCGTCGACCGTGCCGACTCGACCGCGATGATCTCGCCCGCTCCGCCGACCGCCTCCGCCAGGACCGCGGCGAACAGGCCCACGCCGCAGTACAGGTCCCACGCCGCATCCCCAGGCTCCAGGCTCGCCCACGACGCCACCACCTCCGCATAGGCATCGGCCGCGTCGGGGTGTGCCTGCCAGAAGCCGTCTGCGGGTACGCGCCACTCGCGGCGTGCCGCCGTCTCCACGGCCGTGGACGGGCCGATGTGGGTGACGGCCGACGCGTCGACGGCCACCGAGACCGACGAGTTCGGGGGCCACACCCGGCCGACCACCTGGTCGACCGTTCCGGGCGCCGCGATGGGACACCCGTCGATGGGGATCACCTCGTGGCTGCGGTGCGCGCGGAAGCCCGGCCGACCCTCCGGGGACACCGCCAGCCGCGCCCGGGTGCGCCAGCCCAGCGGTCCGCCGGGAAGCTCCTCCACCGCCACGTCCACGGTCTCCCCGGCCAGGCGGGACATCTGCTCGGCCACGACGGCGGCCTTCAGCGAGCGCTGCCTCGCCGGCGCCGCATGCTGGAAGTCGCAACCGCCGCATCCGCCCGGTCTAGCCACCGGGCAGGGTGGCGTGACCCGATCAGACGACGCCGAAAGGACGGAAATCGCGTCAGCACGGCAAAAGGAGCCGCCGCGGTCCTCGGTGACCGAGACGACGACCTCCTCGCCGGGCAGCGCGTGCCGGACGAACACCACCCGGCCCTCGTGGCGTGCGACGCAATGGCCGCCGTGTGCGATCGGGCCGACCACGACGGTGAAGCGCCGGCCCGCCCAGCTCACCTTTTGTCCTCTTCGGACAGTCCACGGCGGACCGCGCCCGGGGCGGCCTCGTCGCGGTCGCGCACCCGCTCCGACGATGCCAGCTGCCACGGCACGCTCGTGACCATCACGCCGGGCTGGAACAGCAGGCGACCCTTGAGCCGCAGCGCGCTCTGGTTGTGCAGCAGCTGCTCCCACCACCGGCCGACGACGTACTCCGGGATGTAGACCGTGACCACGTCGCGCGGGCTGTCCGTGCGCACCCGCTTCACGTAGTCCAGCACCGGCTTGGTGATCTCCCGGTACGGCGACTCGATCACCTTCAGCGGCACCGAGAAGTCCTCGTGCTCCCACGACGCCACCAGCGCCCGCGTGTCCGCGTCGTCCACGTTCACGGTCACGGCCTCGATCACGTCCGGGCGCGTCGCCCGCGCGTACGCGAGCGCCCGGCGCGTCGGCAGGTGCAGCTTGGACACCAGCACGATCACGTGGTTGCGGGACGGCAACGTGGACGTCGGCGTGTTGAGCTCCATCTCCCGCAGCTCCGCCGCCACCCGGTCGTAGTGCCGCCGGATCGCGGTCATCAGCGCGTAGATCGCGGCCATCGCCGCGAGCGAGATCCACGCACCCTGGGTGAACTTGGTGACCAGCACGACGACGAGCACGACCGCCGTCATCGAGAAGCCGAACGCGTTGATCACCTGAGAGCGGCGCATCCGCGCGCGGGCCGCCGGATCGGTTTCGGTGCGCAGCAACCGGTTCCAGTGCCGCACCATGCCGCTCTGGCTGATCACGAACGACATGAACACGCCGACGATGTAGAGCTGGATGAGCCGGGTGACCTCCGCGTCGAACGCGACCACCAGGATGATCGCGAACCCGGACAGGAACAGGATCCCGTTCGAGAACGCCAACCGATCGCCGCGGGTGTGCAGCTGGCGCGGGAGGTAGCGCTCCTGGGCCAGGATCGAGCCGAGCACCGGGAAGCCGTTGAACGCGGTGTTGGCGGCGAGTATGAGGATGAGCCCGGTGAAGAAGATGACATACCACGCCGCGGGTTCGAACCCGGAGAAGACGCCGTTGGCGAGCTGGGCGATCAGCGTCTTCTGCTCGTAGCCCTCCGGCGCGTCGACCAGCTGGGTCTCCGGGTGCTCGGCGACCTTGGCGCCGGTGATCATGGCCAGCAGGAGCAGGCCGAGGAACATGGTGATCGCCAGGACGCCCATCATCAGCAGCGTGTTCGCCGCGTTGCGGCCCTTCGGCTTGCGGAAGGCGGGGACGCCGTTGCAGATCGCCTCCACACCGGTCAGGGCCGCGCTGCCGGACGAGAACGCCCGCAGGATCAGGAACGCGAAGCCGAACCCGACCAGATGCTCGTCCTCGCCGACCAACTCGAACCCGGCGCTCTCCGCCTGAGGGGCGTCGCCGGCCAGGACCCGGATCACGCCGGTGACGATCATCAGCAGGACGCCGCCGACGAACGCGTACGACGGGATCGCGAACGCGGTGCCGGACTCCCGCACGCCCCGCAGGTTCATCGCGGTGAGGATGACGATCGCGCCGACCGCGAACTCCACCTTGTAGCTCGCCACGAACGGAACGGCCGAGCCGATGTTGGCCGCCGCGGACGCGATCGACACGGCGACCGTCAGCACGTAGTCCACGAGCAGCGCGCTCGCGACGACCTTGCCCCATCTCGGGCCGTGGTTCGTGGTGGCGACCTCGTAGTCGCCGCCCCCGGAGGTGTAGACGCGGACGTTCTGCCGGTAGGAGGCGACGACGGCGACCATGACCAGGGCCACGAACAGGCCGATCCACGGGCTGTACACGTACGCCGAGGCCCCGGCGATGGACAGCATGACGAGGATTTCCTCGGGCGCGTAGGCCACGCTGGACATCGGGTCGGAGGCGAACACCGGCAGGGCGATGCGCTTGGGCAGAAGCGTGTGGCTCAGCCGGTCGGTCCGAAAGGGCCGGCCGACCAGCACACGCTTCGTGACGGCTGCGAGCTTGGGCACGAGTGAAGAGGGTATGCGGTCGCGTCACCGGAACGGAGTAGCGACCGGGTAGGTTCATCCTGACACCCACCCTACGTGGGGAGAACGATTTCGGAGGAGGCCTGGTCTTGCACGTCGTGATCATGGGTTGTGGTCGCGTTGGGGCGTCGCTCTCGGCCGCGCTCGAGCGCCTCGGCCACACGGTCGCCGTGATCGACAAGGACCCGCAGGCCTTCCGCAGACTCAGCACCGGTTTCCACGGCCAGCAGGTCGTCGGCGTCGGGTTCGACCGGAAGGTGCTGGTCGAGGCCGGTATCGAGCGGGCCGACGCGCTCGCCGCCGTCTCCAGCGGCGACAACTCCAACATCATCGCCGCGCGCGTGGCCCGCGAGACCTTCGGTGTCGAGCACGTCGTCGCGCGGATCTACGACGCCAAGCGGGCCGAGGTCTACGAGCGGCTCGGCATCCCCACCGTGGCCACGGTGCCCTGGACGACCGACCGGCTCATGCGCACGCTGCTGCCAGACGGCCTCGCGTCCGCATGGCGGGATCCGACCGGGAAGGTCGCGATCGTCCAGCTCCCGCTCCACGAGGGGTGGGTCGGCCACACCGTCGCCGAGCTGGAACAGGTCACCAACGCGCGCGTCGCCTTCATCATGCGGTTCGGCACCGGGGTGCTGCCGAACACGAAGACCGTCGTGCAGGCCGACGACCAGGTGTACGTCTCCGCCCTGTCCGGCACGATCAGTGATGTCAGCAATGCCGCAAGTCAACCGCCCGAGGAGTCGTCCTGATGCGCGTCGCGATCGCCGGTGCTGGCGCCGTCGGCCGGTCCATCGCCGCAGAGCTGATCGCCGGCGAGCACAAGGTGATGCTCATCGAGCGACAGCAGGCGCAGTTCGAGCCGCACACCGTCGAGCAGGCCGAGTGGGTGCTCGCCGACGCCTGCGAGCTCTCCTCGCTCGAGGACGCCGGCATGCAGCTCTGCGACGTGGTCATCGCGGCCACCGGTGACGACAAGGTCAACCTCGTCGTCGCGCTGCTCGCGAAGACCGTGTTCGCCGTGCGCCGCGTCGTGGCGCGCGTGAACGACCCCGCCAACGAGTGGCTGTTCACCGAGGCCTGGGGCGTCGACGTCGCCGTGTCCACGCCACGCATGCTCGCCGCGATGGTCGAGGAGGCCGTCTCCGTCGGCGACCTCGTCCGGTTGCTGACGCTGCGCCAGGGGCAGGCCAACCTCGTCGAGCTCACGCTGCCCGAGGACACCCCGCTCGCCGGCCGCGCCGTGCGCGACGTGGTGCTCCCCCGCGACGCCGCGCTGGTGACGATCCTGCGCGGCGGGCGGGTGATCGTGCCGCAGTCCGACGACCCGCTCGAGGCCGGCGACGAGCTGCTGTTCGTCGCCGCGGCGGACGTGGAGAACGAGATCAGGCAGGCGCTCGGCTACTGACCCAGGCGACCAGACCCGTCAGGCCGGCCCGATCGACCAGGAGCATCGGGCCGTCCGCGTTCTTGGAGTCGCGAACGGCCCCTGCCTCGCTCGGCCAGGCCAACTCGACGCAGTCGTTCGGGTTACTCCAAGAACTCTTCCTCCAGCTCAAAGATTGCGGCTGGGCGGTGCGCATGGTGTTCCTCTCCCAGCTCGGTTGCCACATCGGCAAGCCAGCTGCGGGACCGGTCCTCATCCAGCGCAACCTTACCCAGCACCGCGATGTTGCGGCGGTAGGAGTCAATCGTGTCCGTGCGCTCCAAGAACAGCACAGATGTGAGATTTTCTATGTGCAGCACCGGGTTGATCTCAGTGAACTCCATGAGCTTGAACGCCTGCTGGCCAGCGTGGAAGCCGACCTGCTCGGGGACCACGCGGACCTCGACGTACGGCCGCACAGACATCCGCAGCAGATAGTGGACCTGGTCGGACATGATCTCCCGACCCGCCCCGGTGCGCCGGATGGCGTACTCATCGATGAAGAACTTGAAGTGCGCCGGGTACTGCCGGTCGAAGATCCGTTGGCGTTGCTGTCGCGCCAGCACCCGATCGTTGATCTCCGCCTCGGGAATCATCGGGTTGGCATTGAAAAGCGCCTTCGCGTAGTCGGGTGTCTGCAGCAGACCCGGAATGTACAACGTGTCGAAGCTGGTGATCGCTAACGCGGAGTCTTCGTGGTCGCTGAGGGTGCGGAGTTCCGGGGGCAGGCGGTCACCGAAGTCCTGCCACCAGCCGCGTTCGGTGGCGTGCCGCGCCATCTCCAGCAACTCCTGGCGTTTCGGGCCGACGATGCGGCCGACGGCGAGCACCGCGGACACGTCCTCGGGGCTCGCGCAGCGCTTCCCGGAGATCATCCGGCTCACCTTGCTGGGAGACCACGCGAGCAGGTTCGCGAGGTCGCTCTGGTTCAGGCCGGCGGTCCCGATGGCGCGCAGCAGCGCCAGTCCCAGTTCACGGGACCGCACGGTGGGCTCGTGGTCGTACATATGTCCAACCTACGTGAGATCCCGCAGAGTCCCGCAGTCTACGGGGTAGGTTCACTCGAACGTATGTGCATTGCCCGAGGGGCAAGAGGTCAGGCGCTCTCGCCGCTGTACTTCGCCCGGAGGCGCCGTTCGATGGCGCGCTCCTCGTCCGCGGCCGCCTTCTCCAGGTCACGCTGCCGGTGGCCCGCGGTGCGCACCGCCCAGATGGTCACGACCAGGGCGACCGCGGTGAGCGGGTAACCCATGGCGAGGCGGGCGAAGGCGAGCCAGCCGGTCTGGTCCTCGTCGTAGAGCCAGCTCTGCACGGTGAAGCGGGCGGCGAAGACGGCGACCCAGGTGAGCGTGGCGAGGGAGTACGCGCGGAGCGCCTTGCCGTCCTTGCGCCACGACGTGCCGTGGCCGTCGAGGAACGTCCAGATGACGCCCACGAGCGGCCAGCGCACCAGCACCGACACCAGGAACAGGCTGCCGTAGACGAGGCTCGCCCAGATGCCGAACAGGAAGAAGCCCTTGGCGTCGCCGGTCTTGTAGGCGATGAACGCCGCGATGGCGACGCCGAAGAACCCGGACACGGCCGGCTGCAGGGGCTCCTTGCGCACGACCCGGAACACCGTGATCGCCACAGCGACACCCACGGCGCTCCAGATCGCCGGCATGAGGTCGAAGAGCGCGTTGACCGTGATGAACACGAGCACGGGGACCGTCGAGTAGATCAGGCCGGTGATGCCGCCCATCTGCTCGAGCAGCGTCTGCTGTTTGTCTTCCAGCTCGGCCTTGCCGTCTGTCGTGCTCTCGGTCGTGCTCTCGGTCTCGCTCTTGCTCTCGTCGGTCCCGGTGTTCTCTCGCGTCATGTGGCCGTCTGCAGCTCGTAGTAGGGGTTGTAGAGCACCTTCTGCCCGTCCCGCATCGCGATCCGGCCCTGTGCCTTGATCGTCCGGCCGGGCTCGATGCCCGGGATACGCCGACGACCGAGCCAGACTAGTGTCACGCCCTCGGTCCCGTCGAACAGCTCGGCCTCCAGGGTAGCCACCGCGTCCCGGGGGCTCAGCTCCACGGTGCGCAGGCGGCCGAGGACGGTGACCTCCTCGCCGGACCGGCAGTCGCACGCCTTGCGCGCGTTCTCGGCCTCCACGTGTTCGGACAGATCATCGGCATCGAGCTCGTCGATGTCGGTGGTCAGCCGTTTGACCAGGCGGCGTAGTGATCCCTTACCACGCGGACCCTGCCCACCACGGGCTTCGATGCCCATACTGACGCTCCAGTTGCTGGGGGTCGGCCCCGACGCCCGACCCTGTACAAATCCAGCGTAACCACGAGATGTGGGGCTGGTGTGGAGGAAAAGTCACGTGACGGTTGCCGGATATCGATTCGCCGAGGACTGGGATCCCCGGACGGCGATTATGCTGCCCGGTACCGGGTCCGACGACAGATTCGTCAGATCTGTGTTCGAGATCCCCATGGCCGCGGCGGGCATCACGGTCGTCACCCCCGCGCCCGTGCCCGGACCGTCACTCGCTGACGCCGCACTGGCCGCGCTGTCGTCGTCCTCCGGTTCGGTCGTGGTCGGCGGCATCTCGTTCGGCGCTCATCTGGCGGCGGAGTGGGCGGTCGCGAACCCGTCACGGTGCGTGGGGCTGGTGCTCGCTTTGCCGGCGTGGCACGGGGAGCCCGGTACCGCGCCCGCCTCGCGGTCGGCGCTGCTGTCGGCGGCCGCGGTCCGGTCTTCGGGCGTGGCCGGGGCGCTGTCGGGGTCGGAGCTGCCGCGGTGGCTCGCGGACGAGCTGGCGCGGGCCTGGCACGGCTACGGCGATGGGCTGGCGGAGTCGCTGGAGGTGGCGGCGGCGCGGCCGGCGCCGACGCTGGCTGAGCTGGCGACGCTGGACGTCCCCGTGGGCATCGCGGCGTGTGCGGACGACCCCGTGCACCCGGCGTCGGTGGCGGACGAGTGGGCCACGGCGCTGCCGTGCGCGTCGGTGTGCCGGACGCGGCTGTCGATCATGGGCGTGGACCGGGAGGCACTGGGACGAGCCGCGGTGCTGGCGTTCCTGCGTGCGGCCGGCGGAACGCCTGGAAGGACGCCTTGCAGGCGTTGAGCGCCCTGAAGGACGCCTTGCGGGCATTGGCAGCTCAGGCGGGGCCGTCCTCCTGCGCCTGCTGGATGTGCTCCGCGATGGCCGGTGGGAGCTCGATCGGCAGCGGGGTGCGTACCGGCATGGGTTGCGTGCCGCGGACCACGATCGTGCCGCGGACGAGCTCGTAGAGTGCCGCCGCGCTGTTGTCCAGGCGATCGGGCGGGCCCGCGACCACGCCACGCAGCATCCACCTCGGCCCGTCGACGCCGACGAAGCGCAGCGACATGTCGCCCAGCGCGGCCAGGAGCTCCAGACCCCACTCGCCGGTGGTGGAGCGGACCGTCGCGCCGTCCGCGCGCAGTTGCTCGGCCAGCTCCGTGCTCACCTCGCGCCACAGCCCGCCGGAGCGCGGCGCCGCGTACGCCGTGACGGTCAGCTGCCCCACGGGGAGGACCACGTGCACGGCCTTCACCGGGCCGGCCGGGTCCATCTCGACCTGTAGCTGCGCGCCCTCCGGGACCGGCAGGCGAACCGAGCCGAGGTCGATCCGGTTGAGGCCGTCCTCGGGGGCGTCCTCCTCGTCCCACGGGCCGGCGCCGTCGAAGAGGTCGCCGCCGATCACCTCGTACTCGTCGTCGTCCTCGTAGGACTCGGCGTCCTCGAAATCCTCGTCGGCGTCGTCTTGCCGGCGACGCCGCCCAAACAGTCCCACTACTCCTCCGCCCCGGTCACGCGGGCCAACATCGAGTGCCCACCGGTGGATCCGTGGCCGCCGGCACCGCGCTGCGACTCGGGCAGCTCGTCGACCTCCCGGAACACCGCGTGCTCGACGCGCTGCACCACCAGTTGCGCGATCCGGTCGCCCCGGCGCAGCTCGATCGCGTTCCGCGGGTCGTGGTTGACCAAGCAGATCTTGATCTCGCCACGATAGCCGGAGTCGACGGTGCCCGGCGTGTTCACCACGCTCAGCCCGACCCGTGCGGCGAGGCCGGAACGCGGGTGGACGAACGCGGCGTACCCGTCGGGCAGGGCGATCGCGACACCGGTGCCGACGACCGTTCGCTCTCCCGGCGGGATCACGGCGTCCACCGTCGTCACGAGATCGGCACCGGCATCGCCCGGCCGCGCGTACGACGGTACGGGTACTCCCGGATCGAGCCGGGTGAGCAAGACCTCCACGCTGGGCACGACCGGCGAGACTACTCTGGGTCCGTGACCGACACTCAGGCCAGTACCGGCACGCGGTACCGGGAGCGGCTGTATGTCAGCTGGTACTGGTGGCCGCTTCCGCTGCTCGCGGCCGGGCTGCTCGCGGCGGAGGTTCACCTCGGCTATCCCGGTGTGCGGGCATGGCTGCCGTACGTCGTGCTGCTGCCGTTGACGGCGCTGCTGATCTGGCGTGCCGGGTCGACGAGCGTGCGCGTCCAGGACGGCGACCTGTGGGTCGGCAAGGCCCACCTGCCACTGCGTTACGTCGGCGAGATACAGGTCGTGTCCGCCAAGGACAAGCGCAAGGCGCTCGGTCCACACCTGGACCCGGCCGCCTACGTGCTGCATCGGGGGTGGATCGGCCCGGTGGTGCGGTTGCGGCAGACCGACCCCGGGGATCCGACCCCCTACTGGGTTTTCAGCACCCGGCACCCCGACCGGTTGGTCGAGGCGCTGCGCGCGGGCGACTGAGTCCGACCGGTCGGGTCAGGCACAGTCGCGGCAGATGTACTGGCCCTTGCTCTCCTCGGCGAGCCGGCTGCGGTGATGCACGAGGAAGCACTTCGAGCAGGTGAACTCGTCCGCCTGCTTGGGCACCACACGGACCGTCAGGTCCTCGCCGGAGAGGCCGGAGAGGTCCGCACCGGGCAGCTCGAAGCTCTCGGCGGTCTCGGACTCGTCGACGTCGACGACCCCGGACTGGTTCTCGTTGCGACGAGCCTTGAGCTCCTCGAGCGAGTCCTCCGCGAGGTCGTCGGCCTCGCTGCGGCGTGGCGCATCGTAATCGGTGGCCATGGTCTAGCACCCCCACTTCAGAATGTGTGTGCCGCTGGTCAACGTTCCGGGGCCGCAGTTTGTGCCCGCCAGCTGAAGTGACGCGGGTCTCGCGGTCAGACCCGGCCGAAATCGATTGCTTGGAACGTTCTCCGACTGGAGCCCGGAGAGGGTAGCCCATGAATCGCTGCTCTTCCAGCACGTCACTCTTTCGGGTGTGTCCGGCGAAGGTCGCGGTGGGCCCCTTGCCGACATGCTCGGTCCGTGGTGCGATGATCGCCAGAGGTGTCACAGAACGCGTTCGGGCCATTGCGTTAGGCGATCGTTTTCCAGGCATGACTCAATCTCGACACGATGCGCCTACAGGTCGCGCCCCGTCCGGCCGAAGAACACTGAAACGCATAGGCTGATCAGCAACGAAAGACAGGGTGTCCAGGGGATCTGGGACCTGAGGGAGGCGGGCCGAGGTGGCGTCCGGCAACGGGTGGCGGAACAACGGGCCACAGCGCTATCGGAAGCGGCGCCCCCTGCCCGCGTTGATCTTGATCGTCATCCTCGGCGTCGCGGCGACCATCGTGTGGTTGCGCGTGATGGACACCGATGCCGGGTCGAAGAGCGCCACCAACTGCGACCCGCCCGCGCCCCGGCCGACCACCTCGGCGCCCGCGAACGGCAAGCCGGCCGCGCCGACGCCCACGCTCGGGCAGGCCCTGGAGAACGACTCTCTCGACCGGACGACTCCCCTGCCGCCGGGTCAGGCGCTCGTGCGCGTGCTGAACGCGGGCACGAAGAGGGGCGGCGCGCGGATCGTCACGGAGAACCTGCGTCAGCTCGGGTTCACTCAGGTGGCGGAGCCGGAGAACGACCCGCTCTACGCCGACACGATGACCTGCCGCGCGCAGATCCGCTTCGGCCCGCAGGGCACGCCGGCCGCGCGAACGCTGTCGCTCATCGAGCCGTGCGCCGAGCTGATCCGTGACGACCGCAAGGACGCGACCGTCGACCTGGCGATCGGCAAGATGTTCGACGACCTGCGTCCGAACTCGCAGAGCGAGACGGTTATCGAGCAGCTGAGCGACTGGGCGGCCGCGCATCCGAAGGCCAAGGGCGGCCTGCAGGCCAGCGGCCCCCAGCCCAAGATCGACGCGAAGCTGCTGGCCGAATCCCGCAAGGTCACCTGCTGACCCGCGTCAGATGGTGGCCAGGCCGGTTTCTGTCAGGGCCGTGGTGAGTTCGGCGGCGATGCCTGGGGTGGCGACGAACGTCAGGTCGTCGTCGGAGGTCGGGAGGCGGACCACCGCGCCCGCCTCCTCCGCGATCAGCGCGCCGCCGGCCCAGTCCCAGCGGTTCAGGCCGTGCTCGAAGTAGCCGTCCAGCCAGCCGGCGGCCACCGCGCACAGGTCCAGCGACGCGGCGCCCGCCCGGCGGATGTCGCGCACCCGGCCCAGCAGACCGGCGATGCCGGCCGCCTGCCGTGTGCGGCGCTCCGCCCGGTAGGCGAAGCCCGTGGCCACCAGCGACACCTCGAGCCGGGTCGCCGACGACACGCGCAGCGGGTGCCCGTCGAGGAACGCGCCACCACCGCGGGACGCGGTCCACTTGCGGCCCGACGACGGCTCGACGACCGCCGCGGCGACCGACACGCCGTCCACCTGCGCCGCCAGCGACACCGCGTACCAGGGGAAGCCGTACAGGTAGTTGACCGTGCCGTCGATCGGGTCGACCACCCAGCACACGCCGTCACCGGGCTCGCCCGACCCACCCGACTCCTCGCCCAGCACGGGCTCGCCGGGCCGCAGCGCGGCCAGCCTCGTGCGCACCATCGTCTCCACCGCGAGGTCCCCCGCGGTGACCACGTCCGTCTCGCTGCTCTTCGTGCCGACGTCGTGGATCGCGGCCTCGCGGGTCGTCCGCGCGAGCACCGCCGCCTCGATGGCCACATCGGTCGCGACTTGAAGAAGCTCTGCACCCACGAGACCTATCCGACCACACCCGGCTAATCTCCGAAGAACAGCGAGCTGAATCGAGTACGAAGGGATCCGTGGGGATGGGCACAACCCTCGGCTTCGGCGTGGACATCGGTGGATCTGGCATCAAGGGATGCACGGTCGACCTCGACGCCGGGAAGCTGCACGACGAACGGATCCGCATCGCCACTCCGGACCCGTCCAAGCCGGATGCGGTCGCGGACGTGGTCAAGCAGATCGTGGACGAGTTCGGCTGGCGGGGCCCGGTCGGCATCACGCTCCCGGCGGTGATCAAGCGGGGGGTGGCGCACACGGCGGCCAACATCGACAAGTCCTGGCTCGGCACCGACGCGGCCGCGCTGTTCGCCGACCGGCTCCGGCAGGACCCGAAGAACGTCGTCGTGCTCAACGACGCGGACGCGGCCGGCATCGCGGAGATCTCCTACGGCTGGCCGCACGACCGCGAGGGCGTGGTCGTGCTGCTGACGTTCGGCACCGGCATCGGCAGCGCGCTGTTCCTCGACGGGCGGCTCGTGCCCAACACCGAGTTCGGCCACCTCGAGGTTGACGGCCACGACGCGGAGACCCGCGCGGCGGCGTCGGTCAAGGAGGACAAGGACCTGTCCTGGGCGGAGTGGGCCGGGCGGGTGAGCCGGTACATCCGCGGGCTCGAGGACCTGATCTGGCCGGATCTCATCATCGCTGGTGGCGGGGTCAGCAAGAAGGCCGACAAGTGGTTGCCGCTGCTGGAGGTCCGCACCCGGGTGGTGGCGGCCGAACTACGCAACGACGCCGGCATCGTCGGCGCCGCGGTGGCCGTCCGGGAGAACCTGCACGGCTGAGCCCTGACTCGATCTTCGCCGGGTTCGCATCCGATGCGGAGTATCGTCGTTACAATGGAACACAGCCTGCGGTTCACGGCCGACGGGCTTCCCCGAATTCCGGCAGGCCAGGTTTCTGGCCGTCCGTGATCGATAGCAGCGAAAGGGCGTACGTGGCAGCCGCACGATCCGCAACCCGACGCTCCACCGCCTCGGCGAGCGCCGCGAAGTCGGTAAACGCTCAGCCGGAAACCGACGAGTCGACTGAGAAGCCCACGTTGAAGACCGCGACCAAGAAGGCGCCCGCCGCGAAGCCGCGAGCGCCGCGCAAGTCGACGAAGACCGGCGCCAAGAAGACCGGCACCACCAAGACGAAGGCGGCGGAGGCCAACAAGAAGGCCGACTCGGCCACCGGCGAGCCGACCGAGGGCGACGAGCCCGAGCTCGAGTCCCCGAACCTCGAGGATCTCGAGGACGTCGAGATCGACGTCGTCGACGACACCGTCGAGGAGGAGGCCGCCGAGAAGGACGGCGCGAAGGACGCCAAGGACGGCGACTTCGTCTGGGACGAGGAGGAGTCCGAGGCGCTCCGGCAGGCGCGCAAGGACGCCGAGCTCACCGCGTCGGCGGACTCCGTGCGGGCCTACCTCAAGCAGATCGGCAAGGTCGCGCTGCTCAACGCCGAGGAGGAGGTCGAGCTCGCCAAGCGGATCGAGGCCGGCCTGTACGCGGCGGAGCGGGTGCGCAAGGCCGAGGACGAGCAGTCGGAGAAGCTCGTCCCGCAACTGCGCCGCGACCTGCGCTGGATCGTGCGCGACGGTGAGCGGGCCAAGAACCACCTGCTCGAGGCGAACCTGCGGCTCGTGGTGTCGCTGGCCAAGCGCTACACCGGCCGCGGCATGGCGTTCCTGGACCTGATCCAGGAGGGCAACCTCGGCCTGATCCGCGCGGTCGAGAAGTTCGACTACACCAAGGGCTACAAGTTCTCCACGTACGCGACGTGGTGGATCCGGCAGGCGATCACCCGGGCCATGGCCGACCAGGCGCGGACCATCCGCATCCCGGTCCACATGGTCGAGGTGATCAACAAGCTCGGCCGTATACAGCGTGAGCTGCTCCAGGACCTCGGCCGCGAGCCGACGCCGGAGGAGCTGGCGAAGGAAATGGACATCACCCCGGAGAAGGTGCTGGAGATCCAGCAGTACGCCCGGGAGCCCATCTCGCTCGACCAGACCATCGGCGACGAGGGCGACAGCCAGCTCGGCGACTTCATCGAGGACTCCGAGGCGGTCGTCGCCGTCGACGCGGTGTCCTTCACGCTCCTGCAGGACCAGCTGCAGTCGGTGCTGGCGACGCTGTCCGAGCGGGAGGCGGGCGTCGTGCGGCTGCGCTTCGGCCTCACGGACGGCCAGCCGCGCACGCTGGACGAGATCGGCCAGGTGTACGGCGTCACGCGCGAGCGCATTCGCCAGATCGAGTCGAAGACCATGTCGAAGCTGCGCCACCCGTCGCGGTCGCAGGTTCTGCGCGACTACCTCGAATGACGGGCTCTGTGGAATTGGCTCGCTGACCTGCGAAAAAGTGGGTCAGCGAGCCACACACTAGACACGCATGCCGCTCTCAGTCAAGATATCGGTCATGGCGAGTCTGGACCTGACCACACTGCTCGACTCCTGGACCCTGCACCTGCGCGCCGAACGCAAGTCCCCGGAGACGCTCAAGTCCTACACCGAGGGCGTCCGGCAGTTCCTCGCCTGGACCGACCGCGAGGACACTCCCCCGGTCCTCAACCGCGCCACCGTCAACGGGTTCGTCGCCGCGCTGCTCGAGGCCGGCGCCGAGGCGTCCACCGCCCGCGCCCGCCAGCTGTCCTTGCGTCGGTTCTCCGCGTGGCTGGCCGAGGAGGAGGAGATCCCCCGGGACGAGCTGCTCGGGCTGCGACCACCCAAGCTGGACCAGCAGGTCGTGGAGCGGCTCTCCGATGACCAGTGCCGCGCCCTGATCGCGGCCTGCCGGGGCAAGGAGTTCCGCGACCGCCGGGACGAGGCGCTCTGCAGGTTCATGCTGGAGGCCATCGTGCGGGCCGGCGAGGTGGTCGGCATGACCACCGGCGACGTCGACCTGACCGCCGGCTCCGCGGTCATCCGCAAGGGCAAGGGCGGCAAGGGCAGGAGGGTGCCGTTCGGGCCGCAGACTGGCCGCGCCATCGACCGGTACCTGCGGCTGCGGCGTACCCACCGGTTGGCGGACACACCGCCGCTGTGGCTCGGGGACCGGGGTAAGGGCTTCACCTACAGCGCGCTGTACCTGACGTTGAAGTACCGGGCTGAACTGGCCGGCATCGAGAACTTCCACCCGCACCTGACGCGGCACACCGCGGCGCAACGCTGGTTGGACGCCGAGGGCTCCGAGGGCTCCCTGATGGCCATCGCGGGCTGGACCCGCCGCGACATGCTCGACAGGTACACGCGGGCGACAGCGGCGCAACGGGCGGCCGAGGAGGCACGCCGGTTGAACCTGGGCGACCTCTGAAACACGCCGGGCGTGTTGCCCCGTGGGCATGAGCGGCGTGCTATAGCATGGTTTCGCTGGGCACTGCTGTGCCCACCTAACTGAACATTGAGCCACTAGCCTGCCCTTAAAGCTAGAAACCTGGGGTATGGAGCGCCGATCTGAGCCACGCATGAGGGCCCGCGCGCGTTGAACTCCCCTTGTCCCTCGTGCAAGGGGGCAGGCGAACGGAAAGTCACCACCGTCGAGATACGAGCAGGCTCATCCTGCGGGATGTAGAAACCCTGGCTGGTCGGACGCGGTGGAGTGGAAGTACAGACCCCGACACCGAGTAGCACGCATTCCCAAGATGGGAGTGGTGCGCGCTCGGTGTTCTTGCATTTGCAGGGGGTCGAGATGGTTCAGGCCACCGAGCAGTACGGCATGCTTGACGCCGGACTGGCCTGCATGCATGATGACGATGTTCATCCTGGCCCCCGACTGGTCAAGTCCAGTCTGCGGGGCCTTTCTCATGCCCCGACCCCGCTTCTAGGGCTCGGGGCTTTCGCATATCCCCCCATGTGCAGCGAGGCCCTGGAGGCTGAGCAGGCGTTGGCGCGCCACGCTCAGCCGTAAGCCCAGGGCCCCGCCGTGCCGAACTCTCCAGAACGGCGGTCCCATTGTGGCCCTAACCCCCGAGCAGCGCAGCCAACGCGCCAGACTCGCCGCACTCACCAGATGGGCGAAGGAGAACCCCGCGGCCACCGCGGCACGCGGCCAGGCCGGGCTGCTGGCCCGGTTCGAACGCGAAGTCGATCCCAACAACGAACTCGCCCCCGCCGAGCGGACTCGCCGAGCCGAGTGTGCCCGCAAGGCGCACATGGCGCGGCTGGCGCTCAAGTCGTCCCGGGCCCGCGCGAAGGGGTCCGAGCTAGTCCGTACCCCTGACGGTTCCCGGACCCGGGAAGCCTCGATCCGCGCCCGCTTCGCCAAGATCGAGGGGGCGGCATGAAAGGCAGAAGCCGCCCTGAGGCGGCTCCCGGGTCTGGCGGACCAGTTGGCATCCTACAGGGTCTCCCCGACTGTTCCTGCCCGAAAGCCCGCGCGTGGGACTTCCTGTGCCAGTCGACACACGTCCTGGACCTGCTGACCGAACTCGACGAGTGGCTACGGCTCAAGACCACCAGCGAGACATCCAGTCAGCTGTCCGCGGCCGGCAACTGGCGACCCGGCCTGACCTACGCCGAGTTGCGGGAGCGTCGCCGGCTCACCTCGGTGCATCCGTGCGGCCGGTGCGGTGTCCAGGTCGAGCTTTCTCACCCGCTGG